>JAKBAP010000323.1 GCA_021808995.1 Planctomycetota bacterium
TCCTTCGGTGCCCGAGCCGAGGCTCAGGACTCAGTGACCATTTCCTACCCTGTCGAAAACCCGACGTGGATGGCCGGTAGCAGTCAAACTGTGTCGGCGACTGTTTCCGGCAATGCTCCGGTCTCTCTGATGAGGGTTACCATTTATCCTGCTGGAGCCCCTACGAACAAGTTGGGTTCATGGACGAGCGCCTATGTTTCGATGTTCTGGTATCTCAACTTTACTTGTCCGTCTGGCCAAGCGCGTTCAACCACACAATGCACGATCCAGGTGGACGCCATTGGAAGCGACGGAGTGACGGTCGTCGGGACGGCCAGCACGAGTGTGTGGATTGTTACTCCGTGGCAAAGACGTCCCGGGGAGCGGCGATCGAAGAGAGTGATTCGCAGCCCCGCCGTCATTGATGTCGCGTGTGGTCACGGCGAACCATGTCGTGCGTCCACGAGGTTAATGCAACCCGTTGACGTTCAAGATCGCCCAGCTTTCAGTGGGAAAACCTTAGCGCACGACGGCCTGGAACGAAACGTGCCCCATGACGCCAGGAGGGAGCGGGTTCTTGAGCGTCCAGTGGAGCTCGGCCGAGCCCGAGCGGTTGAGGGTCGTGGTGAACGTGGTTCCCTCGGGTCCCATCGAGGTTCCCGGTAGATACTCCAGCCGCGGGAGCAGGCTGTCGACAATGGTGACCGCGCTGATGGGCGTATTCCCCATGTTGCGATAGACGATCACATAGGTCAGCGTGTCGCCGGGCTCGGCCTCCTGGGCGCTGACGCGCTTGATCACGGCGAGTCCAGGGCGATCCGGAGGGGTTTCCAGGCCGGTCATGGAGTGCGGACCCCAGACCTTGACCGCCTCGCTCGCCCCCTCGACGATGCCGGTGACGAGCGGGGTCTCGCCGGTCTTGATCGCGAGCACGCGGGCCTTGATCTTCATGACCATCGGCTTGGTGCGATCGCGGGTGGATTCGGGCTTTTGCTTTTGCTGGTTGATCGCGAACAGCACGCCGCCGGCGTAGGCGACCAGGCCGCGGTTATTGGAGCCCTCGGCGACGACCAGTCGCCCGCGCAGGCCAGAGGCCCTAGATCGCTCGCGGGTCAGCTCGGGGGACTGATTCTGGACCAGGCGACGGGGCGGGATCGCGCCGGCGAGCTTATCCAAGGATTGCCTGTATTTGTCGGTCTGGGGGATCTTGATGTCGACCGTTTCCATGGCGGCCGAGGGGACACGGACCTCGGCGAAGCGAGGAGCGTAGACGCAGACGATGTTGGTCGGGAGGACTCGGGGCTTGGATTGCCCGTGGAGCCCGATGTCGAAGCGCACGATGGCGTCGCGGGAATCCACTCCGCTGATCCCCGTGATCCGGCCTGGCGAGGCGGGCACGCCGCGGTCGCCACCGTCACAGAGGTATTCGTCGCGTGGGAGATCGGGCTTGGAAACGGGGTTGGTCGCTCGTGCCGGCCCACAAGGCTGCGAGCATCGCGTCCCGGCGGTGAGCAAATAAGGGCACGGGGACGCGCCCAGGCTGGCGGCGTAGTCAAGGCCCATGTCACCGGCGGCCTTGCCGTCGAGCTCCTCGGGCGCGGGCCGACGGCCCCCCATCCGCACGATCGCCATCGGCCGCCCGAGGGCGCTCGCCACCCGGAGCGGAGGCTCGGTGGGGTTCAGCGTCAATGAGCTGACCTGGTCCTTGGGGAGCTTGAACGGAATCGCCTGGTCGGGGTCCTCAAGGTAGATCACCTTGGTCACCAGTCGGCCATGATCGACCACGTCGTCGAGGTCTTCCTGACGAAAGACGACACGGATCGGGTACTTGCCGGGGTCGATCCCCTCGGGGCGGTGGAGATGGCCGACGACCTCGATGACGGGAAAGAGTTCGGCCCCTTCGCGAAAGGGAATATTCGAGACGCGAAGTCGGTATCCGACACCACGGCGAAGCCCGACGGTGGCGATTCCGCGCCCGTCACCGATGGGGACGGGCTCGGCGGCTGGCGAGAGGACCTGGACCGCGAGTCCCTCGGGCCCTTGGAACCGCACGACCTGGACCTCGGGCGCGAGGGCTGGCGCGGCGGCGGGTTCATCGCCGACGGTGGCGACGCCAGGCGCGGTCGGCGCGGGGGCGGGTTGATCGGGTGAAGAGACGACGACGCCCGGGGCGGCGGGGGCGTCCTGGGCGGCGGCGAACGGGACGGCCGCGGCCAGGGTCGACCAGGCGAGCAAGAGAGCGCCTGGCAGTGGCCGCGTCATGATCGGATTCCTTCCTGGGCGGCTCATCGTGTCACTTCCTGATTGAACGAAGGGGGGCCTGTGCTTGGAATTCGTGAAAAAACCCCGGCGGAACGCGTGTCGGGCACGATTCCGCCGGGGTGGTTGCGCCGGCTGGTCGAGACCGGCGGCGGGAGTGTCGTCAAGAACCCACGGGGACCGCGACGGCGGATTCCACGGTCGCGGCCTGGGGTGCCCGAGCCGGCGCGGGGGCAGGCGCGGCGGCCGGGGGCGTCGGCGGGGCGACCGGCGGGGTGGTCGGATCAAGCACGACCGCTCCTTGAACCGGCGGATTGGTCGGCGTGACGCCAGGAGGCATCGATTCCGGGGCCGATTCAATCACCCCGGCGGTCGGGGTGGTCACGGCCGCGCCAGGCGCGACGGGGCCCGGAGTCTCAAGGTCGATCGCACCCATCCGCACGATCAGCAGGATCGTTCCCCGCTTGTCGGCTTCCAGGATCGGGTCGACGCCCGGCTCGAGCCGGGTCGAAACCAGCGTTTCCACGCCGGCGACGGCCAGTTCCTGGTACTTGGGATCGGGAAGGTAGATGACCTTGGTCACGAAGTTTCCGCCGTCGACGACCTGGTCGAAATCCTCGGCCGTGAACTGGACCGGGATCGCGTTATGAGCCAGATAGGCATCGGTCGAGGGGGTCGTCGGCGCGACCTCGATCGTCGGATAGAGCGAAACCGACGGACGGCCAGGGATATTGGTGAGCTTCAGGCGGTAGATGAACCCCTGATTGAAGTTGTAGCGGGCAGGAATCGTAAGCTGGGCCGGGGTGTAGGTTTTTTCCCCCCCCTGGCCGCCGCCGACCTGCCAGCCAATCTGCATGGCGCTTGGGTCGATGAAAAAGATCTGGCTCTTGGTCGTCACGAACCGACGGCCAGGCGCCATGCCGGCCCCGGCCGCGCCGGCCATGCTCGCGGCCGTGTATTGCGGAGGACCAGGAGCGTTCGATGACGCCACCAGGTGCCCACGAAGCCACTTCTTCCCCCCCACTCCCGGAGAGCTATAACCAATCCCGTCGCCGGCGGTCGCTGCCGCCAGCAGCAGCATTCCTAACGCTTGCATGGTATCCTCCAACCCCCCTGGTTCGAGTGGGACCAGCCGAGAGGCCGCTCCGCGTCTACTCTCGCCTATCGGGGAGATCGTTTCGCTTCCTGCATTTACCGCGACCGACCTAGGCCACGGTCGAGTCAAGCCTCCATCGTTTCGGACCGATTCTGACCGACCCTTGCTCGTCCCGATTCCCAAGACTAAGCGGGCCTCGGCCCATAGACTTGGACTCGGTAGCCGATTCCCCCCTTGGTCGATCCGTTACCGCTGGCGACAAAGGGGGCCTTTCGTCCGATCCGGACCGCATGCCGGACTTGCGTCCAAGGACGCTCTGCGATTATGATCGGGCTTTCCAAAACGGCCCTTGAGGAATTGCCCTACATCCCAACCATGCTTAATAATCGGTCAATCCACGGCCTCGTTTTGGGGTCGACTCACGCGCTGGTTTACTTGACCGTTTTGGCCCCGTTCGCGGGGGCCCAGACGCTACCATCGGATCCACCCGCGACGGCGTCCCCATCGGCAAGGTCGACCCAGCCCGCCGGGCCGGCGGCCGCCCCGGATAAGCCCGATGAGCCCGCCACCGAGCCCGAGCTCTTCCTGGACGCCGCCGCGAAAAAGCTAGGGGCCCTGAACTCCGTCGCCGCCGACGTCGAGGAATCGGTCGACATGCTGGGGCAGAAATTCACCCTGAAGGGGCGCTATCTGAAGGCGCCTGGGCGAAGGGTCTATTTGCGGCTTTCGGTCGCCGGGCTCCCCGATTCGGGGGGGACGATGCTCCAGGTTTGCGACGGCGAGACGCTGTGGGATTATCAGCAGGTTCTCGAGGCCCAGTATTATCGTCGGCTCTCGGTCAAGCCCGTGATGGAGCGGCTGAGCTCGCCCGACCTGGACCCCAGGCTCCGCGAGCAAGCGACCGCCCAGATGGGCTTCGCCGGGCCCGAGACGCTCTTGCTCGGCCTGCGCAAGGTCATGAAATTCGATCAGAAAGAACCCGGCGAGCTCGACGGCCGCAAGGTCTGGCTCTTCCGCGGAACCTGGAAGAGCCGCCAGGGCCTGGTCATGCCCAATAACCAGCCCGTCCCGCCGACCGGGGCGCTCCCCTTTTACGTTCCGAGCGATGCGACCTTGTATCTCGGGGTCGACGATTCCTGGCCGTATAAGCTCGTCCTGGTCGGCCGCCAGACCACCGACCTGATCGACACCCGCCGTCGCGGGCCGGACGGACGGGTCGTGGGCTCGCAGCGATCGATCGAGAAACCGACCCCGAGCCGGATCGAGCTCAGCTATCTCAACGTCAAGCTCAACCCCACGATCAAGGTCGAGGAGTTCGCGTTCACCGCCCCTCCGCAGGCCCAGGTCGAGGACAATACCGAGGCCATCGTGAAGGGGCTCGACAAGGCCCTCGAGAGCGAAGCCGCCCGTAAGAAGAGCGAGGCCGCCAAGAAAGACGGGGCGGTCCTGGACCAGTCGATCGACGTCTCGGTACCCAAGTCGCCGTCGACTCCGTGAACCTGGGCGGGGCTCGCCCCCTCTGGTTTTTTGTTTCGCCCGCCCAAGGAATCACTGCCCGCCATGGAGACGACCAAGGAAACCGCCCCCAAGCTCAGCAAGGTCGAAGCGCTCAAGTCCGCCAGCGACTATCTCAAGACCCAGGTGCTCGAGGGGATCTCGCTCCCCTCGTCGCACCTGAGCGAGGACGCGGCGACGATCCTGAAATTTCACGGCTCGTATCAGCAGGACGACCGTGATACCCGAGGCAGGCTCAAGAAAGAGGGGCAGGAAAAAGCCTATTCGTACATGGTCCGCGCGCGGATGCCCGGCGGCCTGATGACGGCCGCCCAGTACCTGGCCTGCGACCAGCTCGCCACGACCCTGGGCGACGGCACCTTGCGGATCACGACCCGGCAGGAATTTCAGTTTTACGGGGTCCTCAAGCAAGATCTGAAGTCGCTCATCGCCACGATCAACCGGGCGCTCTTGTCGACCCTGGCGGCGTGCGGCGACGTCGAGCGCAACGTGCTCTGCTGCCCGGCCCCCGTGACCGACCCGATCCGCGCCGCCATCAAGGCCGACGCGCTCGCCTGGGCCTCCCACGCCGCCCCTCGCTCAAGCGCGTACTGGGATATCTGGCTCGACGGCGAGAAGATCGAGACCCTCCCCCCCGCCGGCCCCCCCAAGCTCGCGACTCCAGACGACGATTCGGTCGAGCCCCTCTACGGCAAGACCTACCTCCCGCGGAAATTCAAAAGCGCGTTCGCCCTACCCGAAGACAACTGCACGGATATTCACGCCAACGACCTGGGATTCCTGGGGATCGTCGAGGATGGCCGGCTCATGGGCTACAACGTCCTGGTCGGCGGAGGCCTGGGTACGACCCCGAGCGCGCGGAAGACGTTTCCCTTCTTGAGCGTCCCCTTGGTTTATGTCGATCGCGACGACGTGCTGGCGATTGGCGAGGCGGTACTCAAGGTTTTTCGCGATTTTGGCAACCGATCCGACCGGAAGCGAGCCCGGCTCAAATACATCATCCACGACTGGGGCGTGGCGGCGTTTCGCGAAAAGATCGAGGAGTATCTGGGCCGATCGCTGGCCGATCCCCGTCCGGTCTTCGTCACCGACGTTGACGACCACCTCGGCTGGCGCGAACAGGGGGATGGCAAGCTCTACTTGGGCCTGCCGATCGAGAACGGCCGGATCAAGGACGAAAGCCCGATGCGGCTGATGAGCGGGCTCAGGGCGTTTTTCGAGAAGTACCAGACCCGGGGGCGGCTCACCTG
>JAKBAP010000324.1 GCA_021808995.1 Planctomycetota bacterium
GGCGGTGAGCTGCCCATTGTCGAGCTGTTCCTGGACCAGCCTGTCTTCCATCGAGCGGTTTTCGCGCTCGAGCTTGGCGAGTTTCTTTTCCAGCTCGCCATTCTCGAATTCCACGCGGCTCAAGCTCGTCTTGAGCTGGCCGACGGTGGGCCCGCCGGTGAGAAACGAACCCCCCCCGCCGGCGCATCCGGCCAGGATCAGGCCAAGGGGGATCACGACGAGTCGCCCCGCGAGCCCGCGCGATATCGAGGCCGGCCGAGTGGCCGATTGGCCTACCCGGCGGGCGAAATCCGCGAATTGAGCCGCGATTCGCGCTCTCACATCCCTGCCCTCTTGGATCGAGGATCTTGCGCCCGTCCCTGGACGCTCCCTTCTATTGTCGTCAATTCGACCAACGAGCGTTGGTAAATCCCTCGGTGGTCTTGGCGGCGTAATCGGGGGGTGGGACGTCGGAGGGCCCCTCGGCCGGGGTCCGGGGCTCGGCCGGGGTGGGCGAAGAGCGAAGTTTCTTGAGCGCGAAAACAAGCCCGGTGATCAGGATCGTCGCGAGCGAGCCGACCAGGGCCGAGAGCAAGATGACCACCCCCGTCGTGCTCGAGAGCTGGCCCAGGCCAAAGGGAAACGCGACCGTCACCTTGGCGTCGTTTGCCCAGATGAACCAGAGCATGAGCCCCAACAGCACCGCCGTGCCGATCAACCGACGATAAATCCAGAAGTTCAGGATCAATGAAGGTTTGCGCCGTTTGTAGCCGTAAGCCATGGCAAGACTCCGTCGATCCGCCGGGCGGATCGCTGGATGTTCCAGGGTTGTGGAGCACAACGGGCATGACGCAAGGACCCGTCGTCAGGGTCCATCCACGTTCACGCCCATCATCCACCAGAATAACACGTGAAGGGTTCCGAAGAGACCTCGCGCCCATCCTTCCCAGAGCCACCTCCAGGAAAACAGGACCGTCGCGGCCGCCATGCTGAGATAAGGCCCAAAGGGGATTTCGCGATCCGAGCTCGATAATTGGCCGCCGCGGATTCGCTTGCCGATGGATTTCACCAGTTTCCAGGCCGCGTGCCCCAGGCCCAGGAATGGGGCCAGGAAAAACGTGATGATCGCGGCCCGCCAGCCGAGAAACGCGCCGATCATTCCCATTAAGGTCACGTCCCCAAAACCCATTGCCTCGCGGCGAAACACAAAGCTCGCCGAGCCTCGGACCCCCTGGGTAATCAACATCCCCGCCGCCATCCCACCCAGGCCGACTCCGAGACCGCTGAGCGCCGTCGCCGCGTGCGAGGGCTCGGGGCGTAGGCCAGGCCAGAAAACAGCCGCTCCGATCCCGATGATCATGCCCGTCACGGTGATCTGGTCGGGAATAATCATTAAATCATAATCGATAAATGTCGCGGCGACCAGAAGGGCCAGGAAAATCGCGTGATAGGTCGCCTGGGCCAGGCCAAACATCGGTGCCTGGCCCCAGGTGTCTCGCGGGGCGAGCACCACGTCGATCAGGAACGCCCCCACGAACAAGAAACCCACGAGCGCTTCCACCATGGGGTAGCGTGCCGCGATTGGCTCGCCGCAGCCGCGGCATTCACCCCGCAGCGAAAGCCAGCTCAGAATCGGAATATTGTCCTGGGCCGCGATCTCGCCCAGACAGCGTGGGCAGCGCGAGCTCGGCCAGATCACGCTTTTTTGCCAGGGAATCCGATAAATACAGACGTTCAGAAAGCTCCCCACCACCGTGCCCATCACGAACACGCCCAATGCCAGGATGACCAGAAACGGCGTGGAGACAAACATCCGAGATCCCTCGTACGGATCGAAGAGGCGGAATGGAATTCACAGTGACCATCGCGCCAGAATCGCGCTCGCGACCTCGCCGGCCGAGGATTCCGTGGAGTCGACGGTGTCATCCGCGACCTCCGCGTAGAGCGCGGCCCTCTGGGCCAATACGGTCTCGATCTCCTGAAGGACGCCGGCCGAGGTCAAGGCTGGTCGGGAGGAGGCGCTCGTTCCGTCGGCGGCGATCCGCCTGGCCAGTTCGTCGGGCCGAGCCTGGAGCCAGACCACGCGCCCGTGCTCTCGAATCCGCTGGCGATTGATTGGTCGCAAGACCGCCCCCCCACCGGTGGCGATAATCGAGCCTGGAAATTCGTGGGAGACCTTGCGCAGAACGCACTCTTCCTGGTCGCGAAAGCCTTCCTCGCCCGCCTCCGCGAAGATCTCGGCGATGGTTTGGCCGCTTTGGGCCTCGATCTCGCGGTCGAGGTCGAAACTCCTCGCGCCGAGTCGCCTGGCCAAGATCAGACCGACCGTCGTCTTGCCCGAGCCCCGAGCGCCCACCAGTACCAACCCGTCGCGCCCCCGGGACGCCTTGGGTCCGTTCATGACTCGCGCACGGGGGAGAGCTTTCGTTTGACCTCGGCTCGCATGAGCTCGACGGGGGCGTCCTTGCCGGTATAGAGCTTGAACTGCAAGGCGGCCTGGAGCACGAACATGTCGACCCCGGTGACGGTCTGGCAGGCGCGTTCACGGGCGAGCTTGAGCATCATGGTGTTTTCAGGGTGATAGATCGTGTCAAACACGACGATCCCGGCCCGGCTGAAGGCGGCGGGAGGAAGCGGGGTGTCGTCAACGTTGGGAAACATGCCCACGGGGGTCGCGTTGATGATGACGTCGACCAGGGTGCTGGCCCTCGCGGACCAGGTGACGGCCCGGCAACCGACCTCCTCCGCGAGCCGGGCGGCTCGGTCGTCGTGACGGTTGGTAATGGTGACGTGCGCTCCCCGCCGGGCCACGCCAAAGGCGATCGACCGGGCCACGCCCCCCGCGCCCAGGATCAAGACATGCTTGTCAAGGAGGGGGCTCACCGACTCTTCCGCCCCCTCGCCCCCCATCGCCGATTCGAGCGCCTCCATGGCCGCCCGATAGTCCGTGTTGTAGCCGATCCTGCGCCCCCCATCCTGAATCACGACCGTGTTGCAGGCACCCGCCCGTTCGACGGCCCCCTCGGCTTGCTGAAGCATCGGCACGATGTCTTGCTTATGCGGGATCGTCACGCTGCAACCCTTGACGTCGAGCCACATGAGCTCCTTGAAAAACACCGCCAGCTCGCCGTTCGGCACCAGGAACGGCACCATGACCTTGTTGAGCCCCATCGCGCGGAACGCCGCGTTGTGAACCACGGGGCTCAGGCTCTGCTCGATCGGGTCGCCGATGACACCCAGGATCTCGGTCTTGCCGTCGATTTGCTTGTAAGCGTAGTCGCGCTTGAGAACGTCGTAAGGAATCATGCCCACCGCGAAGACCCGCTCGGGATTGAAGCCCGCGTAGGTAAAGGGAGCGCCAAGTTTCCGCCCCAGAATCCGCGTGAAAACGCCGATCTCGCCCATCGCGATCGGGATCATCGGCCCCTTGGCGGTCGTGGCGAGGTGCAAGACGCGGGAAGCCTCCGCCAGGGTGGTCGCGGCGGTCGCGATCTTGACCACGTCGGGATCGAATTCCTCGCACTTTTCTTGAATGTCCTGAAGATCGACCGGGGTTGTCTTGGTGTTGTGATAGCTAATGATTCGCTTGGTCTTGCCGAACCGGCGGATCTTGGGCGCGACGTCCATTTCGATATCGATGTAGTCGACCCCCAGGGCGATCGCCTCTCGCATGAGGCCTTGACGCTTGTCCTCGTTGCCCCTCCAGAGCCCCCCGTCGGCCCCGCGGCGAAGGGTCAGGACAAGTGGTGTTGGTCTGTCCTTGAGGATGCGCTTCATGTCGGGCTCGCGGCGCAGGCAGTCGAGCCGCAGCTCGACCATGTCGACCCCCGCCTTGGCCGCGTCGTTCCATTCCTCGGCCAGCGAGGAATGCCTGCCACGCCCGATCGTCGCGCAAATCATCGACCACCACCCCTTGCCGCCCAAGGACGGCATGGAACCACGAGCCCGTGCTCAAGTTCGACCCCACCTATAACAACCGATCTTAAGATATCACTTCGCGGCCGTGAAAGGGGGCGTTGCCCAAAGTCCCAAACTCCCTGGTTCGATCACCTCCCAGGAGACGGGACGATTCACCACCCTCGAGTCGCCGCCCGTCGGATCAAATCCGGCCGAATTGCTTTTCGAGCTGATCCTTTGTAAAGACCAGCGCCGTCGGGCGGCCGTGCGGGCAGTGGTGCGAATCGGCCGCCAGATCCCCGCGCTCGAGAAGCGCGCTGATCTCCGCCGGCTTGAGCGGGTCGCCCGCCTTCACCGCCGCCTTGCACGCGACCATGTGCAAGAGCTCGGCCAAGAGCGCGTCCCGTGTCGGGGGCAGGGGATGATTGCGCAGGTGGTCGGCTAGGTCGCGCACCAGCCGCTCAGGCTTGATCGATCGCAGCATCGCCGGCATCCCGCGAACCAGGATCGTCCCGCCGCCAAACGACTCGACCTCGACCCCCAGCCGCTGCAAGAGCTCAGCCTGCTCGATCAGCAAGGCCGCCTCGGCTGGGGGCAAATCCACCGGCTCGGGCTCGAGCAGCCGCTGGGATTCCACGGCCCCGCGGGCGATCCTCGTTCGCAGCTCCTCATAGAGAATCCGTTCGTGAAGCGCGTGCTGGTCGACCACCATCATGCCCTCGCTGGTCTCGACGATCAGGTAGCTGTCATGCACCTGGATGGCCTTCGGCATGTCCCGGAGCGACTCCCGGAACGGCCGGTCACGCTCCGCCTCCGGTCGGGGCTCGGGAGCGAACCCCGGCGCTGAATCGGCGAGGGTCGAGGGAGCCGCGTCGGTGGCCGGTGTTGGCTTTCCTGGTTCCTGGAATTCGTTGAACCGATCGCCGGGTTCGTCCGGCCGGGCCAAGGGGAGCGACCGTGCCCACGCGGGGGCGACTGGCTGGCCGACCGAATCGGGAATCCGGCTCGCTCCAGGAGACGGGGTGAACCACCCCGCCACGGCCTGGCGATCATCGGCCGAGCCCGAGAGTCCGAATCGCCCCCGATCCCCACCCCGGCTGTCGCCAAAAGCGACCTCGCGAGCCGTCGAGGCACGGTCGTCGCCGACGACCTTTGCCTCCGAGCGCCCATCGACCTCCGGCTGTAACCGCGAGTGCAGGTCGCTCTTGAGAAACGTCTGCCTGAGCGTCGAGAGCAGGTGGCTATAGATCCGCTGGGAATCGCGAAACCGCACCTCGACCTTGGTCGGATGCACATTGACATCGACCTCTTCGGGGGGAAGATCAAGGTGAATGAAAGCCACGGGCATCCGCCCAACCATGAGCAATCCGCGATACGCCTCGTTGAGCGCGTGCCCGAGCGCCCGGTCGCGCACGTAACGCCCCCCCAGGAACAGAAACTGCCCCTTGGCCGTCGACCGGCTCTGGGAGGGATGACCGACGTATCCCCATAGATGCATCCGTTCAAAGCGCGATTCAACCCAGATGAGCGACTCGGCCAGTTCGCGGCCAAAGAAGATCGCGATTCGCTCGCGTGTCCCCGCGACCGCGGGGAGGTCGTGGAGGATCTTGCCGCCGGAGCGAAACGTCATGTGGATTTCCGGCCTCGCAAGCGCCACCCGCGAGAACATTTCGACCACGTGGCCACTTTCGGTCGAGTCGGACTTGAGAAACGTGCGTCTCACGGGGGTGTTGTAAAAGAGGTTGCGAACCTCGATCACGGTTCCGGGGGGGCCGCCGCACCGCTTGATGGGTGAGAAGACACCCCCTTCGATGACCAGTTCGCTCCCCTCGCCAGCGTCGCCCTGGCGGGTCTGGCAGCGGACCTTGGAAATCTCGGCGATCGCGGCCAGGGCCTCCCCGCGAAAGCCCAGAGTCTGGATTCGCGTCAGGTCCTCGGCGGTGGCCAGCTTGCTGGTGGCATGGGGTTCGAACGCCAGCAACAGATCGTCGGCGCTCATTCCCACGCCATCGTCGGCGACGCGGATCAGGTCTTTCCCACCGCGTTCGACCGAGACCTCGATCCGGGTCGCGCGGGCGTCGATCGCGTTCTCGAGCAGCTCCTTGACCACGCTCGCCGGCCGCTCGACGACCTCGCCCGCGGCAATCTGATTGATCACGCTCGCCGCCAGCCGGTGTATCACCCCCATGACCGTTCCCTCATTACGCGATCACCTCTTCGCT
>JAKBAP010000325.1 GCA_021808995.1 Planctomycetota bacterium
GACATGATTGTCATCCTGAGAAAAGATCAAGGCCCTGATCATGGTGCGCGCCAATGAATCGGGTGAGGCCTAATGATCCCAGCCGTCATACAAGATTATAAGGCAAATCAGATGCCAGATACAAACATCCGCCCCGATCGGATCATTCTTCCCCACGGGTGATCACGCCCGATCCGGTCGCGATCGCGGTGGGATTACAGCGCTCGTGGTAATTGTGCCGATAGAACCGAGGAGAACGAAGGCGAGTGCGCTCCCGGATGCATGCCAACCGGTGTCGCGCGTGCCATCCTGGCGTCGAACTGAACAGCGGAGAAGGAACCATGCGCTCACGAAAACCCTCGCGCTGGCTTTGGCTGTTCTGGCTCGTGGGATGGCACGGTCCGATCGGGGCCACCGCCCAGGCCCAACCTCCCCAGGACCGGGGCGCTCAACCCCCCGCCGTGCTCGGTTCCCGCGTGCCTCCCGAGCAGGGCCGATCAAAGACCATCCTGAACGACCAGATTCAGCCGATCGACCTCAACACAGCGCTTCGACTGGGGGGCGTTCAAAATCCCGACCTGCTGATTTCACGTCAGTTCGTCGTCGAGGCGGTGGCGGAGCGGCAGCTCGCGGCGGCTCAATTCCTGCCGTCCATCAACGCGGGCACCAGTTACAACACACACGCCGGCGTCTTGCAGCAATCCAACGGAAACATCCTCTCCGTCAATCGAAACTCGCTCTACGTCGGGGCCGGCTCACTCGCGGTCGCGGGGGGGACGGTCCAGATCCCGGGCGTCGTGCTCTCGGGAAACACGGACGAAGTCATTTTTCGCTATCTGATCGCGAAACAGTACGTCCGCCAGCGCGAGTTTTCCACGTTGGCGGTTCGCAACCAGGTTTTCCTGCGGGTCTGCCAGGCGTATTGCGGGTTAATGCGGGCCGAGGGTCACCGGGCGATCGCGGAGCACATCGCGAGCGACGCCGAGCAGGTGGCGCACATCACGGCCCAGTACGCCCGGACCGGCCAGGGCCGCCCGGCCGACGCCGATCGGGCCGCCACCGAATGGTCTCGCCGCCGAGCCAATCTCCGTGGGGCGGAGGGGGAGATCCTGACCGCCTCGGCACGGCTGTGCCGGGTGCTGAACCTCGACCCCTCGATCCGCTTGCATCCCACCGATTCATGGGTCGCCCCGCTGCCGATCGTCCCTGATCCGATCCCGGTCGCTCAGTTGATCGCGCTGGCGCTGGTGCAGCGCCCGGAAATGAGCGCTCGAAAGGTCGCTATCAGACAGGCGCTGTTGGGGCTCGAGGGGGCCCGCGCCTTGCCCTTTTCGCCGACGATCCTCCTCGCTTTCAGCGGTGGAGGCTATGGCGGCGGTAGCAACCTGGTCCGGCCGCTCTTTGGAGGATTCGGCGGCCGAACCGACAGCGACCTGATCGCGTACTGGACCCTGCAAAACATGGGCGTCGGCAACGTCGCCTTGATCAGGATCGCAAAGGCCAACCTGGGCGTAAACCAGTATCAGGAGCTCGCCGTCCTCGACCAGATTCGCGACGAGGTCGCCGAGGCTTACGCCAAGACCCACGCTCGATACGAGGAACTCGTCGAGGACGAGCAGGCCGTTCGTTCGGGTGTTCGCGGCTTCAGCGAGGACCTTGAACGGATCAAGGAAGCCGCCGAGGGGCTACCGATCGAGGTGTTGAACAACCTTCGGCTCAAGGCCCTCGCCGAATACGAATACATGGACGCGATTGTCGGCTATAACGAGGCTCATTTCGAGCTCTACGTGGCCCTCGGCCAGCCGCCGCCGGCCGTGCTCGCTCGGCCCGTCCCAACCCAGGGCATCCCCAACCCCAACGACACCCCGATCCTGGCCCCAAGAGTGACACCTGGCGGTCCAAGAGGCGTCTCGATCCCGGTCCCGTCGACTACCAATCCCGCCCCTCGAGCCCCGAACGCCGCGCCCTCGGCGGCTCCGGCCGCGGGCTCTCCTTTCGCCCCGGTCAACCGCGGCCCCGCGGAGCGCTAATCCATGGGGACCACCAGGCGAAACGAACCCGTAATGCCGTCTCGTCGACGGACGGAAACCGCGGCATCCCGCCGGCTAAGGACCCGGCCAGGGGTTCTGGTCGCGCTGTTGACCAGCGTCTCGGCCGTCACCTTCCCAGGCTG
This sequence comes from Planctomycetota bacterium, assembly GCA_021808995.1. GTDB lineage: Bacteria > Planctomycetota > Planctomycetia > Isosphaerales > Isosphaeraceae > JAKBAP01. The sequence goes on from JAKBAP010000325.1 coordinate 2,153, forward strand.
CCTCAATCTTTCCGATTCCTACCCAGCGCCGCCACGACTCTCGTGGCGCTCGCACGACTTGGGTGCTCCCTCGGTCGCCGAGCAAACCCGGGACGTGGCATCAAGCCCCACGACCCTAGCACCCCCCGCCGATTTGGCGGTCGTCAAGGCCTCGGCGGTCCCTCCCCCGGTTGGCTCGCGGGTGGCGGACCCTGGCCCCATCCCCGACATCATGGCACCGGCGATCCCAGGATCCTCGGTCGAGCTCCCGATCGACCTGCCGACCGCGCTGCGATTGGCCGAGCGTGCAAACCCCCTGATTGGCGAGGCCCGAGCCCGAATCGGCGAGGCCCTGGGGCGGCAGCAACAGGCCCGCGTCGAGCTGCTCCCCATGCTCAACATGGGGGCAAGCTACAACGGCCACACCGGCGTGATCCAGCAATCCACCGGCAAGATCATCGACGTTTCACGACAGAGCGTCTACGCGGGAGGAGGGGCGGGAGTCGACGGACCAGGGAGCCCCGTCGTCCCCGCCGTAAGCATCGTCGAGCCCCTGGCCGATGCGATCTTCGACCCCCTGGCGGCGCATCAGCGCGTCGATCAGGCGCGGTTCGATGCCTCGGCGACGGCGAACACGATCCTTCTGGAGGTCGCCAACGGCTATCTCGATTTACTCGCCGCGACGGCCACGCTCGCGGCCCAGCGGCGATCCGCCCAGGAAGCGGCCGACCTGACCGCGATCACCGAGCAATACGCCCGCATCGGCGAAGGCCGACCCTACGACGCCGATCGCAGCCGGACCGAGTGGCGAATCCGCCGCGCCTACGTCCGCCGCGCCGAGGAAGAACAAGCCATCGCCTCGGCCCGGCTTTGTCGCCGCCTCCATCTCGACCCCTCGACCCCGATCCGGCCCCTGACCGATTCCATGACCACTCTCGCCCTCATCGACTTGAGCTCGGATCTCACCTCCTTGCTCCAGGCGGCCCTGCGCCAGCGTCCCGAAATCCAGTCCGCCGCCGCGAACCTCGCGGCATCCGAGGTTCAAGCGAAAAAAGCCGTCGCTCGCCCCTTGCTCCCCTTGCTCTTCCTGGGCATCAGTGGTGGCTCGTTTGGCGGGGGAAGCAATATCACCCCACCGCTGGTGGGGCGGTTCGCCGGCCGAGCCGATCTCGACGTCGCCGCCCTCTGGACCCTCGATAATTTGGGCCTGGGCAATCTCATGCAACAAAAACAGCGCAGGGCGGAGGTCGGCGTGGCCACCGGCGAGCAGTCGCGGGTGATCAACATGGTCCGTGACGAGGTCGCGGCGGCCTATGGCGATGCCCTTGCCCAGCGGGAACAGATCGAGATCGATCGGGTCGAGCTCGAGACGGCGTCGGAGGGCTATCGCCGCGACATCGAGCAGATGCTCGGCGCGGTCAAGAGCGGGCAGCTCCGCGCTCCCAGGCCCATTGAGGTCTTGAACAGCCTGACCCTGTTGGCAAGGGCTCGGATGAATCTGATTCACGCGATCACCGCCTACGACCAGAGCCAGTTTCGCTTGTTCGTGGCGCTCGGCTGGCCGCCGCCACTGGATCAACCGGCCGACCGATCCTCGCCGGCGATCCCGGTCCAAACCTTCGCGGCCCCGGTCGCGACGAATCGGCCGACCGGCAGCCCCGCGGGGGGGCTCATGCCCGGGCCGGGAGCGCGGTGACACTCGCCCGATCCGCCGGGGTTCATTTGGCTTTCTCAATCCCCTCGGCCGGGGCGGCGTCGACCGGTTCGCCGTCCTGAAGCGAGCCGGTATAGCCCACGATGACCTGGTCATCCAGCGTGAGGCCCTCGATAACCTCGACCAGGATCCCATCGTCGCGGCCGATGCGAATGCGCCGTTTGTGGGCTCGCCCCGCGTGCGCGCTATAGACAAAGCCCGCGCCCGCCTCGACCTCGTGGAGCGCCTTCGAGGGGATGGTCAGGAAGTCGGTCGGGGGCTCGAGCAAAATCGAGACGGCCCCATACATCCCCATGCGAAGGCGGCCGGTGGGATTCGGCAGGTCGATCTCGGTCCGCATCGTGCGATTGGCGGGGTCCTCGATCTCGGCGTAGCGCATGACCTTGCCCTTGAACTGCTCGCCTCCCAGGGCATCGATCCGAACGACCGCCGGGTCGCCGCGATCGACATAAGGGGTATCTCGGTCGGGCAGGTAAACGACGACGCGCATCAGGTCGGTTCGCGCCACCGAGAGGATCGGCGCCTCGTCGGCCCGAATCGCCTCGCGGATAAAGTCACCATCGTGAAAATTGCGCTGCGTGACCACTCCGGTGTAAGGGGAAAGGATGCGGGTGTACTGGACCAGGATATTGGCCTGAGCCAGCGTGGCCTCGGCGACCCGGACCTGGGCCCGCGCGTGGCTCACATTGGCCTTGGCCGTGAGCACGAGCGCTCGGTCGCGGGCAAGGTCGGCCTCGGCGGCCTTGACGGAGGCGTGGGCCTTTTCCTCGGCGGCCTTGGCCCCTTCGTATTCTTCCTGCTTTTCATCGGCGACTCGCTGGTCGACCGCCTGGTGGCGGGCGAGCTCCATGTAACGAATGTATTCCTTTTCACGGAACCGGCGAATCGCGGCGGTCTGGCTGATCTCGGTCTTTTTCACGTCGACGGTCGCGAGGGCCGCCGTGACCTCGGCCTCGGCGGCCGTCTCCATCGCGACGGCCTGCTCCACCGCGGTCTTGGACCGCTCGACTTCCGCCGCCGCCAGCTCGACCGCCTGCTGGCGCTCGGGATCGTAGACCTCGGCCAGGAGCTGCCCCTTCTCAACCGTGTCTCCAATATCGACCACCTGAGCGCGCAGATAGCCCGACGCCTTGGCGAAAAGATCGGCGTACTGAAACGCGTGCAGCGTCCCCGGCTGGGTCGTCGACCGCGCCATCCCCCCCTTGCGTGGCGTGATCACATTGACCGGAAGGGCCGCCTTGTTCCGCGACCGATCCTGGGAATCCGTGGTCGCCTCGCCGGCCTTGGCCCGGTCCGTGCTCGCGACCGAGGGTTGATCGCGATTTATCACGATATAAGCACCAATGCCAATAGCCCCCGCGGCCAAGGCGAGGACGCCGATCCAACCCAACAATCCCCCCGATCCGCGCGGCGGCTCGTCCAGATAACGGGACGACGGTCTCCCGGACCGGACGTCGTCATCATGTTCCATCGCGCTGGTGGACCGTGTCGGCGTCTGGATTGCCATGACCCTCGCCTCCGATAAGAGTGAGCGACCAAGCCCCGTCATCGATCCCAGGACTCCCTGGGTGAGCGTCCCGATTCCGAACCAGGAAATGCCCATCGATAATTCTACAGTAAACAGGCCCCTGACTTGCTATGATCTCTCATTGTGCTGGTCGAATCGAGGCTTGTCCGTCGCGCTTTGGCCGTCGGGCACGGCTCGGATTTCCCCCGCGGCGTCTTGTGTTTGTGCGTCATCATGGCGGGGCGCGGCCTCGCGAATCCTGGGAGACGAAGTTCACGATCGCTTCCAGCTTCGCTCATTGAATGGATCCCGAAGGCCAGACGATTCGCTCGTTGGCTGGATCACCATCCTGATCATTGAGGTGAACCATGCGGGGATTGATACGTGCCTCGATGATGAACCCCTGGGCCGTCACGGTCTTTGCCCTGACGATTCTCTTGATGGGCACGATCTGTCTCACGCTGATCCCCATCGACATCCTGCCGACTTTCAAGAACCCGGCGGTTCAGGTGCTCACGTTCTATAGCGGCATGCCTCCCAAGGATGTCGAGATGGACATCACCGACCGCATGGAGCGCTGGACCGACATGGCGGCCGGGCTCTCGAGCCAAGAATCACGCTCGATCCTGGGCGCGAGC
>JAKBAP010000326.1 GCA_021808995.1 Planctomycetota bacterium
ATCGATCGACAGAGACAAGGGGAGCCGCCGTGGCCGCAACTGAAAAAACCGAGACGCTGAAACCAACCGCGACCTTGCCGATCACGGGGGCCGACGTCGTTGTCGAGTCACTGGTTCGCCATGGCGTCGAGGTCCTTTTCGCATATCCCGGCGGCGCGAGCATGCCGATGCACCAGGCGCTCACCCGGCGCAGGGATGTGATCCGCACCATCCTACCCCGCCACGAGCAAGGAGGGGTGTTCGCGGCCGAGGGATACGCCCGGTCCTCGGGCAAGACGGGCGTCGTGATGGCGACCTCGGGCCCAGGTGCCCTCAATCTGGTCACCGGGCTCGCCGATGCCAAGCTCGATTCGGTCCCGATCGTCGCGATCACCGGGCAAGTCCCCACCCACGTGATCGGGACCGACGCCTTCCAGGAAACCCCCATGGTCGAGGTCTGTCGCGCGATCACCAAGCACCACTATCTGGTGCAGGACGCGCGCGACATCGCCCGGGTCTTCCGCGAGGCCTTCCATCTGGCCAATAGCGGTCGGCCCGGCCCGGTCCTGATCGACCTCCCCAAGGACATCCAGAACACCCTGGTCGCCAACCCCAATTACGACGTGGCGATGGATCTTCCCGGCTATCGTACGCCGCCGGCCCCGTCCCTGGAAAAGATCCAGGAGGTCCTCGCCGCCATCGCGAAATCGTCTCGCCCCGTGATCTACTGCGGAGGCGGCGTGATCGCGTCCGGCGGGGCGAATGCCCTCCGCGAATTCGCCTCAAGGGCCGGAATCCCCGTTGCCATGACCGTTCATGGGCTCGGCGCGTTGCCCAGCGACCATTATCTTTCCCTCGACATGCTGGGCATGCACGGGACCGTCTACTCGAATTACGCCGTCAACGAGGCCGATCTCCTGCTCGCCTTCGGCGTTCGGTTTGACGACCGGGTAACCGGCAAGCTCAGCGAGTTCGCCAAGCATGGCCGGATCGTCCATGTCGATGTCGACGCCTCCGAGATCAACAAGAATAAGTTCGCTCATATCGCCGTTCATGCCGACGTGCGTGAGTTTCTCGAGGCGATCGCCCCCCTGGCCGTCCCGGGCGATTTCCGCGACTGGCTCAGGCAAATCGACGATTGGCGCGCGAGCGACCCCATGACCTACGACCAGCGCGAGGACTTGATCCTGCCCCAATTCGTGCTCGAGGAATTCTCGAAGCTCACCCGGGGCGAATTCATCATGACCACCGGCGTCGGCCAGCATCAGATGTGGGCCGCCCAGTGGTCGAAATTCAAGCACCCACGGTCGTGGTTCACCTCAGGCGGGCTGGGGTCGATGGGCTACGGCCTGCCGGCCGCCATGGGGGCCCAGGCGGCCTTCCCCGACGCGCTCGTCGTCGATATCGACGGCGACGGTAGCTTTCTCATGAACGTCCAGGAGCTCGCGACCGTCCATTGCGAAAACCTCCCCGTCAAGGTGATCCTCCTCAACAACCAGCACCTGGGCATGGTCGTACAGTGGGAAGACCGGTTTTACAAAGGCAACCGAGGCCACACCTATCTCGGCCCGATCACCGACCCCGAGGCCCAGGGTCAGGGATCCGGCGATCTGCCCGCCACGACGTATCCAGATTTTGTCACCATGGCCCGCGGCTTTGGCGTGGCCGCCCGCCAGATCCGCGACCGGGCCGACGTGCGCCCGGCCCTGGCCGAAATGATCGCCCACCCAGGGCCCTACGTGCTCGACGTGCTCGTCCCCTACCAAGAGCACGTCTTGCCCATGATTCCCGCCGGAATGACGGTTCGAGACATCATCAAGAGCTAGTGAATCCCGATCCAGTCTCGCGCGCGATTTCCGTTCCTCTTCGGCTGTCGTCCCGCCGGAGGCGTGGTCACCGGCCCGCCAGGAGCGCGCGAGCTTCCCGGCGGGATCGTCATGGCTGGCGGAAAGGCGTCAGTTGACCCAGATCGGCTCGTCGATCAAAAGGCCGTATTTCTTCATCTTCTTGTAAAGGGTTGTCCGGTTGATGTCGAGGACCCGGGCGGTCTCCTGACGGTTCCAGTTGAACGCCTGAAGGGCCTGGATGATGATTCGCTTCTCGGGCTCTTCAAGCGCTTCCTTGAGGGGCCGAACCCCCATCTTGAGGTGCGGCTTGGGCGCTCCCCCCTCGCCTCGAGACTGGCGATTGTGGTTCAAGATCGGCGCCAGGTGGTTCGACGTGATCCGCGGGCCCGTGCACAGGGCGACCGCCCGCTGGACGGCGGCCTCGAGCTCGCGGACATTGCCTGGCCAATCGTGCCGCTGAAGGACGTCAAGCGCGTCGCGCGTGAAACCTTGCACCGGCTTGTGAAATTCCTGGGCGTAGCGAGCCCGGAATGTCTCGGCCAGGAGCTCGACGTCGGTTCCCCGATGGCGCAACGGGGGGAGCATCAGGCTGATCACGCTCACCCGGTGAAACAGCTCCTGGCGGAACCGGCCCTGCTCGATCAGGGCGGGAAGGTTTTCTCGGGTGGACATCAGGAATCGCACCTCGCCCGTGGGAATCGCATGGCCAGCGGCGGCCTCATAGTCGCGGTATTGCAGCTCGCGCAGGAGACTAAGCTGGAGCTCCATGGGCATCGCCGCCACCTCGTCGAGGTAGAGAGCCCCCCCCTTGGCCGCGGCGAGCTTGGTCATCCACCCGGTCGAGGCCGGGGGCGGACCCTCGAGCGGGTCGTCGTCCGACTCCTCACGCAGCGAAAGCTCGTCCGCGAGCGCGGTCCCTTCCACCGTGACGAACGCGCTGCGAGGATTCCCGAGCGCGTGAATCAACCGGGCGACCATCGATTTGCCCGTCCCCGTCTCTCCGACGATCAGGACGGAACTCTTGGAGGCCGCGATGGTCGAGGCCAGGTCGATCACCTGTCGCCAGCCTGGGTCTTGACCCAGGAGCCCCAGCTCGCGGGCGATCTGATCCACCCGTTGGGGTGAAATCGCCGGCGTGGCCGGCGACCCACCAGTCTGCGCGACAAACCCTAGCGAGCCAGTGCTGATCGGTCCCCCCTTGGGAGCTGGTGGGACGGTCTCGGCCTCGGCGGCAGGGGCTGGCGCTCGGGACCCGGTCTGAGCGGCGGACATCGTGGGGAGCGTCACCGCCGAGCGAGCCTCGCAGAGCTCGAGAGCCTGGAGCACCGTCGCCCGCAGCTCGGCCGCCGGAACCGGGTATTTGAGGACCGCCATGGCCCCCATTCGGAGCGCCTCCTTCGCGCGCTCTGGGTGCAACCTCGGGAAGAGCAGGATCACCGGCACGTCGCGGTGCTTTCGCCGCACGTAGGTGAGGATCTCGAGCGACTCGGCATCGAGCGGATCCACTCCGGCCAGCACCAGATCGATATTGTTTCGCTCCATCAAACGAACGGCCGCCCGGTCGTTTTCGGCTTCCTCGATCGTATGCCCGAGCGACTTGAGCATCGAGGTCAAAAGCGCCAGACCAGCCTTGTCAGGGTAGAGGATCAGAATTCGGAGCTTCTGCATGGAATGGTTCTCTCGTCATGCGCTTGCGGGTGAGCCGGCAAGCGAGTCCGTCCTCCCTGAGTTTTCCTCTTGGGCCAGACCACCGAGGGCGACCCCATGATCGCCGTTTTCGCGAGGCCGATCGCGGCTCCCACGCATTCGCCGACGGGTTTCGTTGGTCCCGACCGCGATCGCGTGGCGAACCAGGAGCGTTCGCGTCGTTGATCTAAGAAAACGTCTATGTCATCGATGCAACACCGTCAAAAAAAAGAATCATCCGCGGATCGTGGCTTATCCTAGTGGGGGCTTGTTGGCTCAAGGCCGGCAAGTATCAGGCATGCGACCACCGGCTCGGCGAGGGTCGAGATTCGAGGCGACTTCGGAAGTACCGCATAGATCGAGCCGGCGCGGCTCGAGTTCGTACATTTCGCCGTGGATCGAGCGTCACTCGCGGCCCGATCACGTGGCCGTGGGATCCGAGCGCCATGGTCCTTGGTTCAGGCCCTCGGATGGGCTCCCTGATAGATATCAAGCAGACGTTCCTGTGTGACGTGGGTGTAAATCTGGGTCGTCGTCAATTTTCGGTGACCGAGCAATTCCTGGACGCTACGCAGGTCCGCGCCACGATCGAGCAGGTGGGTCGCGAAGCTATGCCTAAGCGTATGCGGGCTGGCCGAATGGACGAGCCCCACCCTCGCGAGATGCCCCTCCAGCAATCGGCCGACGCTCCGGCTCGTCAGGCGAGAACCCCGCTGGTTGAGAAACAGCGCCCGATCGCCGGCGAGTCGTGGCTTGCGAACGGGAATCCACCACTCCAGACATTGCGCGGCCATCCCTCCGATTGGACAGAGTCGCTCGCGGCGGCCTTTGCCGCGAACTCGAACCATCCGCTGCTCCTGGTCCAGGTCATCCAGATTCAGAGCCACCAACTCGCTCACCCGGAGACCCCCACCATATAGCGTTTCGAACATCGCCCGATCTCGCAAGCCAGGCGCGGTGTCCATCCCGACGGAATCCAGCAGCTTGAGCACCTCATCGACGCGTAATAAACGAGGCAACCGCTTCGGTTGCTTGGGGTTGCGAAGGGCCGTCGACGGGTCTGAATCGGCCAGGCCACGCCGCCGCAGATACCGATAATACGACCGCAGACTCGCCAACCGCCGCGCGATCGTACTCGGCCGATAGCCCGCTCCCGAAAGCCAGGCCGAATAGCGCCGCAGCCGCTTGGGATCCACCGCCAGAGGATCATTCCCCTCGTCAGGCGATTCATCCAGAAAACTCTGATACAGCCGCAGATCCTCCGTGTAATTCCGGATCGTGTGCGGCGACGAGTTCCGCTCCTTCGTCAGATAATCCAGAAATCCACCCATCGATTCGTGCATGCCAGAGCCTCCGCCCTCGACCCGATCCACTAACCATAGTTTTTATCTTCGGTCGTTCAGGCGCGGTTTCTCCCTTGCCGGCAAGTTCGAAAACCCTACGGCTCGCCGAGCCGGGGGGTGGACCTCCCAAGGAATCGGCGCGATTTCTTCCCTCGGCCCTTTCTTTCGAGGGAGCAAGGCGGTATATTACAAGTGCGCCGTGGAGCAGCGGTTAGCTCGCCAGGCTCATAACCTGGAGGTCGTAGGTTCGATCCCTACCGGCGCAATAAACCCTCCCCCTCGGGAGGGTTTTTTCTTGCGCTCGCCGAATTCCCCAACTCGTTGCCGCGTTCAAGCCGTCATGATAACCTGAGTCTCGGTTCGCACATGTCCCAGGCTCTCATTCATTCATCATGCGGATTTAACGGGCATGGCCGACGTCATCGCGAACGAACTCGAGACCTGGACGCATCGCCTTGTCCTTCCAAGGGATGCGAATCATCATGGGACCCTGTACGCCGGGGTTTTGCTGTCGCTGGCGCTCGAGGCCGGATACGCGACGGCCTTTCGCGCCGCCGGGTTGAGCGCGAATCTCGTCCTCAAGCGCGTGCTTGACCTGCGCTGTTACGAGCCCGTTCCCGTCGGCAAGGTCATCCAGATCCGCGGGCGGCAGGTTCATCGGGCGAGGGCGCAGATCGTCGTGGCCCTCTGGGGCTCGGCGCTCAGTGAAAACGGCTCGCCATGGATGGACGGGCTCATGCAGTTTGTTCAGGTCGATTCGGAGGGGCGGCCGGAGCCTCTTGAGGACGAGCCCGACGATGCCCCAGCGCCCCTCGAGAATCCCTGGTCGGGGATGCGCGATCGAATGCGAAAGCTGCTCCAGATCCGTCAATGAACGAGTCCAGGGTCATCGGATCACACCTCATCGCGTGTTCGGACAACGTAGCTCTCACCACCAGGAGTCGCTTCTCATGCTCAAGTCAACGACCAGGCTCGTCGCTATTCCGCTGCTTGTGGCAGGCTGTACCACGGCGGTCGCCGTCGCCTCGTATCAGGCCCAGAATGGCCAGAACGGGAATCCCCCTCATGGCGACATGACCAAGAAGGCGTTGT
>JAKBAP010000327.1 GCA_021808995.1 Planctomycetota bacterium
CGGTGACGATTTTCGACTCGACGAAGCTGACAACGGTCACTCCGTCAACGATTTCGATCCGGATATGACGGCGAGGACCTTGCGACATCGGGGTTGAACTCCTGACGGGTACGGTGAAAATCCGACTCGAGGAAATATACCAGGATTCCGGCCGATCCCGTACTGAGGCCTGACCCGGTGGTGAATCATTCTAAGTCTAAGCGGATACCATTCGACGAGGCGAGATCCCAGACAGATTCAGAGTTACCAAAATGACGGCGAGAATCAAGGGACAAGTGACAAATCCCTGGGAGTCAGCGACAAAAACCGGGCGAGCGTACGGAGAATCGGGCGCGGAATCGCTGGATCAAAGGACCAGCTCCTTGGGAGGCCGGGCGGCATCGACGAGTCGGACGGGGCGGCCGTCGGTGGCGAGGAGCTTATGTTCGGGGTCGATACCAAGTCTCTGATAGAGCACCCAGGCCAGGTCGGCGGGCGTGACCGGCTCGTCGACGGGTCCCTCGCCGCGTGGGTCGGTACGGCCGATCACGTGGCCCCCGGGCAGGCCCGCGCCCGCCACGATGACGGAATTGGCGCGGCCGTGGTGGTCGCGGCCGGCGTTGGCGTTGATCTTGGGGGTGCGTCCGAACTCGCCCATGATCACCACCAGCGTCTGATCGAGCAGCCCGCGCTCGGAGAGGTCGCCAATCAAGGCCGAGACCGCCTGGTCCAGGGGGGGGGCGAGCGTGTTTTTCAGGGTCGGGAAATTCTGGGCGTGCGTGTCCCAGCCAAGCTGACCCGTCCCCCGGTCGTTGACCGTCACGAACGAGGCCCCCGCCTCGATCAGTCGCCTGGCCAGCAAGCACGATTGGCCCAGCGTCGTCCGCCCGTAACGGTCGCGGATCGCGTCCTTCTCAGCGCGCAGATCGAAAGCCGCCTGGGCCGCGCTTGAAGTCAAGAGCGCGAAGGCGTTTTCCGCGAATTGGTCGCGGCTCGCCGAAAGCGCTGTCGAGGGCGCTTCTCGCGCGAAGTCGTCGAGAGCCTTGACCATTTCACGACGCCGTGACAGCCGATCAAGCGTGAGCTGATCCGGCGGCGTCAGGTTTCGAACCCGAAAACTCGCCCCGTTGGGATCAGCCTGAACCGAAAAGGGATCGTAGGCCGACGACAGATAGCCCGAGGTCGAGAAAATCGGCGCGTCAGGCACGGCCACCGATCTCGGGAGAGCCCCCCGCGCTGACTCACGCATTCGAGAAACCACGCTGCCATACCCTGGATACACCAGAGCCGGCGAGGGCCGATAGCCCGTGAGCAAGTGGTGGGCCGCCCGATTGTGATCGGCCTCGGGCGAGGTCATGCTCCGGATCAGGGTGAGCCGGTCGGTCGCCCGGGCCAGCTTGGGGAAAAGCTCGCTAATCGAAAGGCCCGGGGTCGCGGTGCCGATCGGCTTGAACTCTCCCCTGACATCGGCCGGCGCGTCGGGCTTGGGATCAAACGTATCCAGATGCGATGGCCCCCCGGCCAGCCAGATCAAGACGCACCCCCGCGCCGGCGATGCCGAGGGGGACTTCGCGCGGGTCGCGGCCTCGGCCCGAATCCTGAGCCAATCATCCAGCCCGAGCCCCAGAAAACCCAGCGAGCCATAGGTCAGAAACGACCGCCGGCTGGGACCCACGCACCGCCCGTTCGTCGCCCTCGTGGTCATGGCTACCTCACTTTGCCCTCGAACGTGAAACCCCGCCCCTCGCAAGGACGCGACGGGGACACGACATTCCGTTCATGGTTAATGGTTAAAGGCGAATTCACGGGAATTCAGCAGCGCCCAGAACAAATCCTCGGCCGCCTGGGAAAACGAGCCGGCTTGCTTGAGCTCCGAGGCCCATCGCGAGGTCTCCTCGGGCGTGGGGGGACGGCAGATCGTGCGATAATAAAGGTTTTCGACCAGTTCCTCGGGCGTCGGATCCAGCTTGAGCGCGCTCGCCAAATAGCCGTTCAGGCTCGTCACCTTCCCCTCGACCACGTCCCCCCCAACCAGCAAAAGCGCCTGACCCAGCGAAAGCGGCGGGGCGGGGCTCGACGCGCAGATGTCGGATCGGGCGCAGCGACCAAATGTCTCCAAAATCGTGCTCGTCGTGGTCGGATCGGGGACCTCGATCGCGCGGCGAGTCGGGTTCACGCCAGGATAGCGGTTGGGAACGTCGGTCGCCTGCGCCAGCGCGTCGGCCATCTGGTGCGCTGACAGCGGCCGGGCACGCTGATGGGAAAACAGCCGGTCGTCGCGTTCGTTTCCCTTCACCGGCGCCGACGACAACGCATAGGCCTCGGAGACCGCGATGGTCTGGATCAGGCCGCGCAAATCGTAGCCTCCCGAGGCGAATTTCCCAGCCAGGGCCGACAGCAGCTCCGGATGGACCGGCGGGTTGCCCCGGCTCATGTCGTCGGGGGGGTCGACCAGCCCCTTGCCAAAAAACTGGGCCCAAACCCAGTTCACGGTCGCGCGGGCGAAATAGGGGTTGTCGGCGGCCGTCATCCAGGCGGCGAGCGCCCCCCGTGGGTCGTCACGCTCGGCGATTTTCATGGGCTGGCCACCCAGAAGGCGGGGCTGGGCCGCTTGCTTGCCGCGGGGGTGAATGATCGTTCCCTTGGGATCGATGCTCACGGTCGTTCGGCCCGACATGCTGGGGGTGCTTTTCACCTTGGCGAAACAGGCGGCCAGTCCGAAATAATCGTCTTGAGTCCAGACGTCGAAAGGATGGTCATGACACTGGGCGCAGCGCAGCCTGAGACCCAGGAATCGCTGGGCGGTGAGCTCGGCCTGGACGTTGGCCGCGGGGGCGTCGAGCGCGTAATTGACCGGCCCCCCGGTCTCGAGATCCGAGGGATCGCCGACCGCCGTCAAGAGAGCCGTCACGACCTTGTCCCAGCGCTCGTTTTTCTTGAGCCGCTGGTCGATCCAGGCTTGGTATCGATAGGCTGTTGGGCCCTGACGCTGGGGGGTGATCTGGAGCAGGTCGCCGAGCTTGATCCGCCAGAACAGGACAAACTCGGGCCGCGCCAGCAGACGGTCGATCAGCTTGGCTCGTTTTTCGGGGTCATGATCGGCGAGATAGGCGCGGATCTCGTCGGGGGTGGGTTGCTCGCCGATCAGGTCAAGCGAGGCCCGACGCAGGAAAACGGCGTCACTGGCCCGATCGCTGGGGGGAACGCCCATGGCCTCGAGCCGCTTCCACAGTTCAACATCGATCAGGTTGGCGCGGGGTCGGGAGGCAAAATCGTACTTGAGGTCGGGATTGACGACGGAGGCGGCCCGGAGGCTCGAGACAAAACTCTGATAGCGAATCACAAGATCGGCCTCGCCACGATTCTTGAGCGAAACGGCCCCATGGGCCGTCGCCGTGAGCATCCGGTCATCGAGCGGGCGATAGGCGGCCAATCGGGTCACGTCGCGCTCGTGCCCGTCCTCGAACCGGGCCATGAGGCGAATTTGCCGCGAACCGGGCCGATCCAGGGCCAGCGCGGACGGCGTGGCCTTGACCTCGAGTAGCCGGCCGTGGATTGGACCCTGGCGCTCGGGAGCACCGGCCCGAATCCAGCCGACCAGGGTCTGATACTCGGGCGTCCCCGGCTGGACACGGCGACCGCCGGCATGGGGCAGCCGGCCGGTCACCGTGCCCACCAGCAGGCTGTCCTCTGGGCGAAACGCCGAAAGCCGACGCGCTCCCGAGTCGCGGACGATCGCGAGATAGTCCCCCGCCGGGTCGTATCCCAAGAAAGACAGGTGAAAGCCATTCTGACCGTCGAGCCGGCCATGGCAGCCCCCGGTGTTGCATCCCGAACGGGTCAGGATCGGCGTGACGTCCTGGGCGAAATCCCAGGAACGGGCCGATCGGGCCGAGATCGTGATCCGAGCGGCGGCCGCGCGTCCCTGATGGACGGCCTGAACCGTCGCCTCGCCCGCCTCAAGCGGTTCAAGATAGCCTGTCGCGTCGATCCGCGCCCGCTCTGGCGGTGTCACTTTCCAGGTAATGCCCGCGGGATCGACCCCATCGCCAAGGTCCCCCTCGAAAACCAGGAGTTGCAAACCCTCGTCATCCGAGGTTAGGGTATGAGACTCGGGCGAAACCCGGAGGGCAACCTGGCAGGAAGGCGGCCCACCCGCCGTAATCCCGTGATCAACGGCGGGAACCGAGGGAGAAACGGCCTCGCCGTCTCTTGACCCGGTCCGCCACTGGCAACCGCCGGCCACGAGAACCAAGGCCAGGACCACAACCGACCGTCGCCTGGAAAGCATGCGATCTCCGCTCCCTGGGGGACGAGAAACGCGACGAGACGGACAAACGTCATTGATTCGAATCGTAAACCACGTTCCCCGGAAACTCAAGGGCTTACGTCCCTGGCGGCTCCGGGTTCAGAGGACTGAAGCACATGGGCAAGGGTGATCGTCGTTCCAAGCGGGGCAAGATTTTTCGGGGCACCTACGGCAAACGCAGGGTAAAGCCCACCGAGGTGGCCAAGGCCGCCCGAAAGGCCGCCGCGGCCCCGGCCGCGACCTCCTGAACCTGCCTTGATCCCGCGGGCCGGTCCGCGACGGCTCGCCCGCCGCGCCCGGTCATGTCGTGTCGAACATCTCGAGCGAGCTGGATATTTCGTGCATCCGAGCCGTGAGATACGAGCGAATCTCCTCGCTGGTATTGAGCTGAAGCACGTGATGCGCGAACCGCTCGGCCTGCGCGGTCGTCACCGACGACAAGAGCGCCTTGATCGTCGGGATAAAGCCTGGGCTCATGCTAAACCGCCTGAGCCCGAGACCGAAGAGCACCAGCACCGGGCGCGGTTGGCCGGCCATCTCGCCGCAGAGGGTCACCGGAGTTCCGGTCCGCTGGCAAGCGTCGAAAACGTTGCGTAAGAGGCGAAAAATGGCCGGGCTCAGGGGCTCGCAGAGGTGGGCGACCTTGGGATTGTCGCGGTCGGCGGCCACGAGGTACTGGATCAAGTCGTTGGACCCGATCGAGATAAAATCGGTCTCGCGAAGGATCGCGTCGATGCAGACGGCGGCCGCGGGGACCTCGACCATCACCCCGGTCTTGACGTCCTCGCCAAAGGCCACTCCCTCCCTACGAAGGTTGCTGCGGGTCTCCTTGACGAGGTTATTGACGTAGAGGAGTTCCTCGAGGGTGGTGATCATCGGGAACATCATGGCGATCTTGCCATGCCGGCCCGCGCGGAGGATGGCGCGGACCTGGGTGACGAAGAGCTTGGGATTCTCGAAGAAGATCCGGGTCGAGCGCCAGCCCATGAAGGGATTCGGCTCGCCGCGACGGCCCAGGTACGGGACCGTCTTATCGCCGCCGAGGTCCAGGGTCCGGATGGTGACGGTTTCGTTGGGCGAGTTGAGCAGGACCTGGCGATAGTATTCGTATTGCTCTTCCTCGTCAGGCACGTCGTGGTGGGTGAGAAACAGGTATTCGGTGCGAAAGAGCCCCACCCCGGCGGCCCCGACCTTTTGCGCGGCCTGGGCGTCGGCGATGTTGTTGATATTCGCGAGGAGCTCGACATGAGCCCCGTCGGCGCTCTTGGCGGGGATATCGCGGTTGGCGATCAGCCGGTCCTTGAGATTGAAAAACTCACGCTGAGCCTTGCGATAGGCCGAGGTCGCCTCCTGGTCGGGACGCACCAGCACCATGCCGTCTCGGCCGTCGACGATCATCATGTCGCCGCTCTGGACCTCGGACATGATCCCCTCGACCCCAGACACCGCCGGGATGCCCCGGCTCCGCGCCAGGATCGCCGCGTGCGAGGTCGAGCCTCCCAACTCGGTCACGATCCCCGCGATTGGTAAATCGCCCAGGCTCATCGCCTGGCTCGGCAGGATCTCGTGCGCCACCAGGATCACCGATTCATTGCCGTTGCGTGATTCGCCGGCCGACTCAATGGGTGCCATCACCTTGCGAATCAGGTGCGATTC
>JAKBAP010000010.1 GCA_021808995.1 Planctomycetota bacterium
CGGAATTCACTCGCCGGCGCTTCGGGCTGGTACTTCACGCCTTGGAGAGTCGGGGACTGGCTGCTTATGGGGTACGCCCAAGAAGATGCCTGTCCCCCTCTCCGACATGGCCCTCTCGGCCATGGCCCAGCGTGGCTTAATAGGCGTCGGAGCTGATCACCTCGCCGCCGGCGCGGGTCGAGAGTTGCTGATACACGCCCAGGACGGCGTTGCCATTGGGCCCGTAATTGGCCAGATAGCTGCCGTACTTGACGTAGGGGGCCGTCGGTGGGACGGTCACGTAGGTCGTGTTGTCGGGGAGCGAATCGCCATAGCTGTCGGCGTTGCCGGCGTTAAACGACCACGAGCTGACGGTGCTCTTGATGAACCGTACCGAGCCGTCGCACATGGCGAAATTGGCCCCGCCAGGGTGCATGCTGCCGGCCGATGTGGGGAAGAAATAGCTATCGCTGGCGATCGCCGTGCCCCCCCCCGCGCCGACGTTGACGGGGTAGATGGTGGCGAACAGGGTATCGTACCAGCGCCCGGAATTCCAGGAATTGTCGGAGACGGCATAGCCGGGGTCGAGGCGATACATGTGGGTCTTACTGTGTTCACCAAGGATAAAGGTATTACTGGTCCCGTCGGTGACGCTGGCGATCCGGACGGCGCTATCGTTATAGATCACGCCGTTGAACTGGGCCAGGACGGTCGGCGACATCAGGTTGGAATATCCAAACGTGAACGTCCCCGCGTTTCCGGCGTAGCTGGTGAAGGCCTGGGTCCAGTTTCCGGCGGGCAAGGGGTAGATTTCATTGAAGCTCCAGCCAGGGTAGACCCCGCTCGAGGCGCGCTGGGCGGGCAAGGCCATGGTGTCGTTCTGGGTGTCGCTGGGGCAGACCAGCGTGGCCACGCGAATCCCGGCGATGGTCAGGTTGGCGGGGTCGGCGGAGACCAGGTTGAAATTCACCGCGTTATACATGGGTGACTGATCAAAGTAAGCAAGCATTCGCACAAAACAACTGAAATTCTCGGGAAACGACGCCCAGTGGGGGGGGTTGTAAAGCGTCCCCGAGTAAGAGCCGCCAGGATAGCAAATGTTGGACGATTCATAATTGGCCGCGGCGAGGGCGAGCTGCTTGAGATTGTTGACGCACTGGGCGCGCCGGGCCGCCTCACGCGCGGATTGGACCGCCGGCAACAGGAGGGCGATCAAGACGGCGATGATCGCGATCACCACCAAGAGCTCGATCAAGGTAAAGCCACGCGAACGGGGACGATGTCGATTGAAATGCATGAACGGCTCCCTAAACGTGACATGTCGAGACGGGACTCGCGGGCGGGGATGGTCCCCGCCCAGCCTTGATCCCGGGCGACGAACGCGAACAGTTCGCCCCAAGCGACAACGCATGATGCGTCGTCGTGGGTGAAATAGTATCATTCCGCGAGCGGAATAAATCGTGAAAATCGCGTGAAATCAGCGAGAACGTTCGCTCATTTGAACTATTTAGGATGTCGGAATGGAGGTCTGGGGGGATTGGGGCTTTTTCGAGGGGAAAGGCCATCCTGGGACGTGGGCGGTTTCGGGGTTGGCGCCATCGAGGATGGCCTGGCGGGCCCTGGTATAGAGTTCGGCCTTGTCGTCGCGGAAGGCGTGGTCGTGGCGGATGGAGGCGGTGAGGCCGTAGAACACATTTTCACGGCGGCAGATTTCGGCCCAGCGTGGTCCATCGATGTGAAAATGGCGGGCGCAGGCCATCGGGTCGACGGTGGGGGGCTTGTGGCCGGCCGGCCAGTTGAGCGCTCCCCGTTCCGCGAGGCGACGGAGGACGGCCTGGGCCAGGAGGGCGTATCCGCGGAGGTTGGGGTGCTGTGCGTCGTGAAAGAACTGGTCTCCGACGATGCCGCGGCGGCTGGAATTCTCGAGGGTTTTGGGTCCATCGATGAGGATCATGCGGGGGTGTCGGGCGGCGGTGGCGTGATAGGCGGCCCGGAAGTCGTTGGGACAGCGCAGGGGGAGGCCGTCCCCTTCACGCGCGAGGGCATAGTGCCGCCTGGCCTCGCGAAAAAGCCCTTGTTTTTCCAGGAGCCGGGCGAGCTGAAAGTGGGTCTCGGCGAAGCCCGGATGGCGCTTGACGAGCTCGGTCAGGAGGGTCCGCTCGGCGGCGGGGTCGTTGGTTTCGAGGGAAAGCGCGTGCTCGACCTGGCTGGCGAAGGCGGTTCGCTCGGCCTTGGGCGCGTCGGGCTCGAGGATCGACCGGCTGGGGTCGAAACCCGCGTCGTTGCAGGGGGGGATAATGTAGATCGGGGTGGTTGCCGTTGAATCGCAGAATTCGGCGATGGCCTCCAGGCGGTAGGCGAAATTCTCGAGCAGGGCCTGGCGTTCCTGGGGCGTGCAGCAGGGGCGGTCGACGAGATCCCGTTCGGGCAGGCGGACGGGGCGAAGGTCGATCAGTCGCTGGTCGCGGACATTGAGGGCCAGGCGCTCGAACGGGGAAAACCGCGCGATCGCCCCGGCCGCGCGAAAGGGGGGCGACTGGGGTGAGTCGAGATGGTCCTCGTCGAGGTAGTATTCGACCTCGCGGGTCCAGGGATATCGGGCCTGGAATTCGTTATGGCCGACGTAGACGATCATGGCGTCGGGGCGATAGGTGAGCGAGGCGAGCTTTTTGTGCATGTCCTCGAGACAGGCACCTCCGTAGGCCCAGATATCGACCTCGATCGGTCGGCCGGGGAAGACGTCCTCGAGTTTCCAGCCTAGGATCTGGCCGACGGACAGCCAGGGGTGGTAGGGCTCGCCCCGGGCGCTCGATTCGCCCAGGACGAGGATTCGCAGGGGGGCTGGGAAGGTTGCGCCGGCGCGCGGGCCAAAGAATTCAGGGGGTGGGGTCGCGCCTGGGTTGATCGGATCGCGGGCCATGAGGATCTTCTCGGGCAGCCGGGGTCCGTGCCAGAGCCGGTCGCGCCAGGCGGCGGCGCCCCCTTCGAGCAGGCCCAGGGTGACGACCAGGGCGAGGCTGGGCGCGGCCAGGCGGCCGAGCCTTCCGGGGGGGCGGCCGATCGATCGCCGCGCGATGATGATGGCCAGGACGATGGTCCCGCCGGCCGCCAGGACGACCAGGGTCGCGTGGGCGATCAGGAGGGCGTCGAGGGTAAGGACAGCGCTTTCCCGGGAAAGACCGCGAACCGTGTCGCCGGCGACGAGCTCGAACCAGGGGGGGATGAGGATCGAGAGGCAGGAGAGCGTGGCCGCCAGGATGGCGACCGCGGCGAGCTTGAGATAACGCGACCTGCGCCCCTGGGCGTGGTCGACCGCGGGGTGCGGCATGTTCCCGGCCTCCGGATGGTGACACGGCGATTCGCCTGATTGCTCCATCTTGCACGGCGCGTCGGCTTAGGGGAAGATCCGTCCAGACGCCGGGGGTTTGGTTCCCGGTGGCGGGTCGGCTTTCGTGGAGGTGGCGAGTCCTGATGTCGTATGCCGCGCGGCTCGATTCCCGGCGAAACGAACCCGACGGCCCGATCCTGGAGACGGTCTCGGAGCTGACCGCCCGGATCAAGAATTCGCTCGAGCAGGGCTTTTCGAGCGTGGCGATCACGGGTGAGATCTCGAATCTATCCCGGCCGCGGTCGGGGCACGTCTATTTGTCGCTCAAGGACGAGGGGGCGATGATCCGGGCGGTGATCTGGAGCTCGGACGCCTCGCGGATCGCGATCGATCTGGCTGATGGAGCGCGGGTGCGGTGCCAGGGGAAGCTGGCGGTTTACGCCCCTCGGGGCGAATATCAGGTGGTGATCCGCCGGATCGAGCTCGACGGCGCGGGCCGGCTGGACCAGATCCTGCGTGAGCGGCGGGACAAGCTCGCTCGCGAGGGGCTCTTTAACGCCGATCGCAAGCGCCCGTTGCACCGATTTCCCAGGCGGGTGGTGGTGGTGAGCAGCCCGACCGGAGCGGCGATTCGCGACATCCTTCAGATCATGACCAGGCGCTGGCCGTTGGTTGAGATTCTGGTCGCGCCGGCTCGGGTGCAGGGGATCGGGGCCGATCTCGACGTGGTGGCCGCGATCCAGGCGGCCGACCAGATCGCGGGGCTCGATCTGATCATCGTGGCGCGGGGTGGTGGGAGCCTGGAGGATCTCTGGACCTTTAACGAGGAAAACGTCGTCCGGGCGATCGCGGCGGCCCGGGTGCCGGTGATGACCGCGATCGGTCACGAAATCGACGTGACCCTGGCCGATCACGTGGCCGACAGGCGGGCCAACACCCCCAGCGAGGCCGCCGAGCTGGCCGTTCCCGACCTCAACGAGATCGTTCAGCGCCTGGACGACCTGGCGGACCGGATCGAGCGCACGATGGGTTCGCGGATTCGCGACGTGAGCCGGCGGCTCGAGCTGGCGAGGCGGCGGATGCCGGCGGCGCTGGCGCTCTTGATCGCCGCCCATCGTGCCCGGATGGACCGCGCCGGCGACCGGCTGCCGACCACCCTCGCGGCGTCGATCGAGAAGCGCCGGCACGCCCTCGACCGCGCGGGCGACCGCCTGGCCGCCGTGATCCCTAACCGCGTGACCAAGGCCCGAGCGCGGATCGAGCCGATCGCGCCACGGCTGGCGACGGCGGTCGCCAGCTTGATCGAAAGGCGCGGGCATGCCCTGGAGCGGCTGGCGGCCTCGCTCACCGCGCTTGACCCGGCGGGGGTCCTCAGGCGCGGCTATAGCATGACCCTGCGGGCGCGTGATCAGGCGATCGTCCGGAGCCCCGCCGACCTCGAGCCGGGTGAGACGCTGATCACCGTGCTCGCCAATGGCCAGATCGCCAGCAAGGCCCTCCCCCCCGGGACCGAACTCGCCGACGGGTCAGGGGGCGCAGGCGCGGGCGATGACGTCGGCAAGGTTGCTCCTGGTTAGATCCAGGTGGATCACCTTGCCATCGCGCCCGATCAGGATGTTGGCGGGGATTTCCTTGATCCCGAACGCCTTCGCCAGATCGGCGTCCCCCTTGCCATTCAAGAGGACGGGCCATCGCACGTTGTGATCGAGCACGAACCGCATGACGTTGGGGGCGACGGATTCCTTGGTCGCCCCTTCGGCGGCGGTGTCGAGATTCACGCCGACGATCTGGAAGCCGCGCGGGGCGTTGGCCTCGTAAACTTGCTCGAGCCAGGCGAGCTCCTCGACGCTGGGGACGCACCAGCTCGCCCAGAAATCGAGCAGCACGACCTTCCCCTTGAAGCCGGCGAGGGACGCCGGCTTGCCGTCGAGGTCGGCCCCCTGAAACGCGGGGGCGGGCTTGCCCACGAGCTCGAGCTGGCGGAGCTGGCCCGTGCAATAGTCTTTCACGGCCGGGCTCACGCTTTCCTTGGCGAGGATCGCGAAGGCGCGGCGGGCGACCTCGAGCTGGTTCGCATGAACGAGCCGCTGATAATAGGCCTCGCAAAGCACCAGCAGGAGCGCGGAGTCGAGGCTGGCCGACGCGGGTCGGGCCGCGTCCTTGGATTCGCCGACGATGCTTCGCAGGGTGGAGAGCGATTCGTCATAGGCCCCTCGGTCGGCCGTGGCGATCAGGTCGATCGTGTGGGCCAGGAACCGGACATTGGGCGACGCGCCCGGCGATCGCAGCACCTGGTCGGCGATGGGCTCGGCGTCGCCGAACAGGTTGTTGGCGATGGCGATGCGAAAGAGATGCTCGTAGGTGGCGGCCGCTTGCTTGGGGGGTTGTTTCGCCGCCGCCTTCGCCAGCCGCTCGAGCCGCTGGCGCTCAAGGGCGAGGAGCTGGCGGTTGTAATCCTGGTCGATCGCTTGCGGCGTCATCACCTCGGTGTTCGGGGTGAGGACTCGGGGACGAGGCGGCGGGGCGGGCTCGTCCTGGCCTGGCGACCGGCCCGATCCCACCACCCAGACCACCATCGCGGACAACACGACACGGACATGCCACATGATCGACTCCAACGGTGGTGCTTTGACCTGGTTCATCAAATCTGGCGAATCGCCACGGTCGAGCGATCCTGGAACACGTTCGAGGCGGCTTTCCTGGGCGCGGGCCTGGCCCGTGGGCCTGGTCCCCGTGGTCCGCGATGCGAGATCCGCCAGAGCGTCACCACGAACAGGACGGCCACGATGATACCAGCGGCCCAGAGTGCTGTCAGCGCGGGGGTTGAGACCGGGGCGGCCGGGGTCTCGCGAAGGTAGACATCGAAGGCCTTGACCTTGGGCCGTTCGCGGTCCGGCTTGACGTAGACCTCGTTGCCCCGAGCCTTGATCGAGAGCTCTTGCTCGGGCATGTCGCGGGGGATGATTGGCATGGCTCGTCCCTTGGGCAGGCGCTCGAGGTCGGTCAGGCTTGGGCCATGAAGAACCAATCCCAGCTCGGCGGGAAACCCGCCAGGCCCTCGCCCCCTGGGAGACTGTCATCCCACGGATAGAGCACCTTTTCAAGCGCTCGAACCGTGAATCCAGCCTTGCCGAGCCGGTGTTCGACCTCGAACGGTTGCCAGAATTTTTGCTTGAGCCCCTTGAATCGAAACCGCCCCAGGGCGAAATCGTACTGTCGTCTCTCGAGCCGCAGGCCGGCGACACGCTCGGCCTCGCGCTCGTCCAGGCCCTGAGCCAGCCCCTGGTCGACCAGAAGCATCAAATGATACGCGATCGCGTCGATCGAGGGTACGATCCCGAGAAACATCCCTCCCGATTTCAGGGACCGCTTGACGGCCGCCAGGGTGTGATCCAGGAGCCTCAGATCGGGCATCACCAGCGAATTGACCGCGACCGCGACGTCGAGCCGGCCCGCCAGGTCGTCGAGCTCGTGCATTGGGCGCTCGAGAAAGGTGGTCCGGGCGTGGGCGGGGATGTCGAGCCGCGCCCAGGCGCGCTCCAGCATCGTCGGGGCGAAATCGAGGGCGATCACGTTCTGGAATCGCACGGCCAGATAAGGCAATAAAGGTCCGGTTCCGCAGCCCAGGTCGGCGATGGTCTTGGTCCCTGGATCGGCGACGGCCTCGAGCGCGAGCCAGAGCGGGTTGACCACGCCTGGCTCATAGGGATCGAGGAATATGTCCTCGTAATCCGCCGCGTGCCGGCTCCACATCCTGGCCTGGGCGTGTGTCATGGGGTGCTTCACTTCGAGACCGGCCCCTGGGCTGGATGTCGGCTCGCGCCGAGCGAGTGCTGAACTACGTGGTTAATATAAGCGTAATCAAGGCGATTCGCTCATCATGTGCGGTATTATCAACATGATCAGGGGGCGTTGCCGGCGGTGGTTCGGTCGATGGCGGTTGCCTGGCGGGATCGGGCCATCCGCCGCCGAGCGCCCCGGCCGGCGGTGTCCCCTTCCATCTGGCGGTGCTCCTCGCGCTGTTGCTCGCGGGTGGTCTTGAGCCGGCCGAGCAGGCTCCGCCCGCGGAGGGCGTAATCGAGCGCCCCCAGCGCGAGCGCTGTCCCGGCCAGGGACCCGGCCAGGCTCGCGGCCAGGGCACCGGTCGCCGTGGCGATCTGGCTGGTTTTCAGGCTCGAGAGCCCCTCCAGGGCGGGCCACGACGCGCGCATCCAGCCCGCCGCCACACCCACCACCACAAGAGCCCTGAGCGCCGACCACGCAACCCGGCCGGCCCGCTCAAGCGCCGGACCACGTGAACCGCGGAACGCCCAAAGCCGCGTGAAATCGGGGACCAGGCGGCTCTGGGTCACGAGCCCGCGGGTCTGGATCAGGTGGGCGGCCGTCGACCCAAGCGCGTAGGCCCCCACGACCACCGCCAGCCGCCCGAAAAGCAAAACCGCGATCGCCCCGTACCAGGCGCCTGCGTCCTCGGCCTGGGCCTCGCCGGCGAGGGTGATCGAGCGCCTCATGAGCTCGACAAGCGCCAGCCCGATCCCCGGCGCGACCGCCATCAGGGCCGCCAGGGCCGAGATCCCGCCCACCGCCGACGCCAGCTCGGGGCTATGCGCCACCTGGCCTCGCTCGCGCGCGAGCTTGAGCCTGGCCTTTCCCGGCGCCTGGTTGCGGTCCTCGCTCATTGGTCGATTGCCTTTCCCGAGCCTGAAAGGGGTGTTCCGAGGCTCACGGCGTCCCCAGGATCGCCCGCCAGTCGTCGCTGAAGGTCCTCGCCACGACGGCGAGGAACAGGATCACGACGACCAGTCCGATCACCATCCGGGCGGTCGGGGCCAGGACGATCGCCCCCGCGCCTGGGGCGACCCTGGCCAGCCATGCGAGGGTGGCGCTTGCCATCACCATGGCCAGCGCGGCCGGCGCGGCGGCTTGCAGGGTGATTTCGAGGGCCCAGGTGAGGATCCGGCACAAGCGGTCGACCAGCGAGATGTCGATCGCCTGAGTGGGCGAGCCAAAGCTCGCGACCAGGGCCGAGACCATTCGCAGCGGGCCATCAAGGGCCAGAAACGCGGCCAGCGCGATCAGGCCATGGAGCCGGCCCAGCGGCGAGAGGACCTCGCCCGAGGCCGGATCGAACATCGCGGACGCGCTATAACCCGATCCCGCCGCGACCAGCTCGCCGGCCTGACGCGCGGCCCCAAGCACAAGCGCCGCCGGAAGACCCACCAGGGCCCCCGATAAAACCTCGCCGATGACCATGCCCGGGATCGACCAGGCCGTCGGGATCGCGATCCCCGGCGTCGCCAGCGGGGCGGTCGCGGCCGCGAGCATCGCCCCAAACACCACCCGAAACCGCCAGTCAACCTCCGGACCAAACAGCGGGGCGACCATCACGAATCCCCCCACCCGCGCGCAGGCCAAAACCACGGGCAAATAACCCCACGCCAGATCCAGCATCCCCTGATCCACCCCATCGATCCACCCCATCGCGGCCTCGCTTTACAGCATCCCGGGGATCGATTCAATGAGCTCGGCCGTGAACGACGCGACCCGGCCCAAAATCCAGGGCAACACCAACAGCATGGCCAGCCCCACCACCGCCAGCCGGGGGACCAGGGCCACCGTCGGCTCCTGGAGCTGGGTCATCGTCTGGATCGCCCCCATCACGAGCCCCATCACAAGCGCCGCCAAAAGCAACGGAGCACCCAGCACAAGCGCCAGCCGGAGCGCCTCCCGCGACCAATCCACCGCCTGGCTCGGATCCATGGCGATCCCTCCTGGAAAAATCAGCCCCCTACCCCACGCCAAAGCTGGAAACCAGCATCGACGCCACCAGCATCCAGCCATCGGCCAAGACAAAGACAATCAGCTTGGCCGGGGTCGACACGAGCGAAGGCGGAAGCATATAAAGCCCCGTCGCGCCCAGGACCGAGGCGGTCACCAGGTCGATCACGAGAAAGGGAAGGTAAAGGAAAAAGCCCATCTTGAGCGCGGTCGTGAGCTCGCAGAGCAAAAACGCGGGCGCGACCACGGTCAGGGGATAATCCATCGGATCCGCGGGCGGTTCTGGATGCGCGGTGGGGCCGCGTGATTGCTCGAGCAGGGTCGAGAGATAGTATTGCCTGCGCGCCTGGGTGATGGTCTCGATCATGAATGCCTTGATGGGCGTGACCCCGTGATCCCAGGCTTCGCGAGCGGTGAGCCGCCCCTCGGCATAGGGGGCGATCGCGTCGTGATAGACGGCCTCGCCCCGCGGCCGCATCACCAGAATGGTCAGGAGCAGGGCCAGCGCGGTGATGACCTGGGTCCCGGGAACCTGCGGGCTCCCCATGGCCTGGCGCAAGAGCGTGAGGACGATATTGATGCGGACGAAGGCGGTGACCATCAGGATCGCCACCGGCGCGAACGAGACGGCGGCGAAGAGGGCGACCGTCTGGATGGTCCGCGTGGTGGCGGCCTTGTCGAGCGCGGGGGGCTCGGGCTCGGCCGCCTGGAGCGACCCCGACCCAAGCATGAACACCAGGGCAAGCACGAACAGCACGGCCCAACGCGCTGAAATGGCCAGGGCCGAGAGGGGGCCAGGCATCGTTTTGGGTTTACCCAGAAAGCAGCCGGTCCTCGACTCTCCAGGGCGTGAAGGACCAGCCCCTCGCGTGAGCGAGTGAATCACGCGAAAAGGGGCGACATCACGGGGCGCGCGCCAGGCTGGCACGAGATGAGTCGTCATGCCGGGATCTCCCTGCTGGGTGATATCGGGGGGTCGTCGATCGGGTCGAGCTCGGCGAGCAAGGTCGGTGTTCCCTGTGGCCCGGTCCCCAGGAGCAACACCCTGCGCCCGACCTGAAGCAGATGAACCGAATGCCGGGGCGACAGAGCGACCCGGCCGACGATCCGCGGCTGGCGAGCACCCGCCGGCGAGGTGAATCTCCGAGACATGGCGGCCATCCCCACGATCACGCAGAGGCCCACGGCGAGGACGGCCGTCGACACCCAGGCCGCGCTTCCCAATTCGCCGCTGGGGCGCGGGTGAGCGCTGGGGCGCGGGGGTTGCTCGGCCCGCGCGTGGGGTGCCTGAATCACGCAGACGATCGCGGCCAGGGCCAGGGTCCATTGAGGAGTCTTCATCGAGGCATTCCTTTCAAACGACGACTTCCTCGCGGGGGTCGGGCTCGGGAAGGCTGATCCGGCCGCGGTCGTGGAGGCCGCGGAGCAGCTCGGCGATTTCTTGCTGGGCGGCCTCGGCGTCGGAGAGCCGAAATGGGCCCAGGTGCTCGAGCGCGCGGCCCAGGACGAGCGCCCGGCCGGCCCCGAGCGCCTGGGTGACCTTCGCGCGGATGGTGGCGGCCGATCCGGCCAGGGCGAGCGCCCAGACCAGGAGGTCCTCGTCGTGAAAGGCGGCCTGGATGTCGGCGTCGGACATTCGCGTCAGGTCATCGAATGAGAATCGCAGCCTTCGTAGGCCGAGGGCGTGGAATTCCTCGAGGACCGCGCTTCGTTCGTCGGGTTCGACGGGTCCGAGCTGGGCGATCTCGAGGGTGACGGCCTCGACGGCCGCGCGGTCGAGATGGGCCAGCAGCCGCGAGGCGAGGGAATGATCGAGGGCGGTCAAGACGATGGCGGCCTTTCGCGCGGGGGATTGGCCGGGGTCGCCCTGGTTGCCCGCGCGGTCGGCCGGCCTGTCGAGCGCGGGCCCGCGGGTGACGAGATGGGGATGATCGGCGCGTGGGGAGGTGGTCATGGGTTTGAATCTCCCTGGGTCATCCAGCGCTCGATGACGCTGGCGGCGGCCTGGGGATCGCGGCGGACGAGCTCGCGGACGCGCTCGGAGGGGGCCGATTGCTCGGCCTGATGGACGCGTTTGAGTGGGCGTGGTTCGGGGGTTGGGGCGGGTCGCCGGGCGGCGCGAATCCAGGCGCCCAGGGCGGTCACGATCGAGAGCCCCGCGGCCACGGCGGTCACCAGGTTTAGATCCAGGCCCCGCCGGCGAGCCTCTGTGCCCGTGGTCGCCGCTAGGGGGTGGTGCTCATGAAATTCGTCGGGGATCGTCTCGACATCCACCGACCACGCCCCCTGACCGGCCGTGATCAGCTCGACCGTCGAGCGAATCTGCCCCTCGGTCCGGGCGGCCAACTGCCTGAGCTCCTCGATCGACGGCTCCTTGCGATCGCCCCGGTTCACGATCGCGTCATAGTAAAAGCTCCGGGGAACGCTCACCTGAACCCGGCCTCCCTCCGGATGGGGATCGGCCGGCCTGGGATCGGGGACCGATGACTCGAGCGTGGCCGGCTGGTTCACCACGATCGCGGTCTCCGCCGCCGTGATCATCGGCTTCGGGATTGGCGGCGGCGCGGGCGCGACCTTCGCCAGCACCCGGACCCCCTTGATCCAGTCCAGCCGCTCGCGGATCTGATCGCCGATCTCTTCCTCGCGAGCCTCGTTCCGCGACAGCTCGCCCAGGTTCGGGTCGCTCGGGTCGAGATAGCGCCTGCCCCCACGGTCCATCAGCGTGATCGACCGGGGCGCGAGGTCCGGAAGGTAGCCCGACAACAGCGTCGGCAAGAGCTGAACCGTTCGCGACGGGAGCTTTTGATTCCCCTCGGTCTCGACATACACAAACGCCGATCGCGTCGCCGAGCGCCGACCAGGCAATGGCCCGGAATGAAGCGACACCAGCGACCAGACAACCCCCTCTTGCTGGCTGATCAGCGACTCCAGGATTCGCTCACGGCCGAGCAGCTCACGCCGGCGGCGATCCTCGGTCGTCTCCAGGAGCACGCTCCACGCGCCGCCGGGACCACGGAGCTCCTCGATCGTGCGGCGGCCGACGTCAAGCTTGGCGATCACCTGGGCCGCCTGGTCAAACTGATCGGCGTCGACCTCGATGCGGTGGTCGTCCTGGCGGTAATCGATTCGCTGTTCGTCCAGGGCGCGGCAAATCTTGATCAGGTCGTCGGAGTAAAACCGACGCCCCCCCGCGAGATAATGCGATCCTGGGGGGGTCTGGGTGGTCCAGGCGGCCATGCCGACGGCGGCGGCCGCGATGATCAGGGCGAGGACGATCAGCGCCTTCGTCGGTGCCGACCGGGCCCATCTCCCGAGCCGTCCCTGAAGCCGGGCCATCCCAGAAACCCACGCCATCCGTTCGCGGGTCGCCATCGACTCTCCTTCGATCGACACGAATCCGCGGTCAGCCTGAAAACCAGGCCCGCGGCGCGTGGAGAGTAAGCCACAGCGAGGGGTTTTTGTCAATTGAAACGCGAACGGCCCTCGTGCCGCCCCAGGGGGCGATCGAGGGCCGTTCGGGTTTCGCGGATCTCGACCGGCTGATCGCGGGCGAGCCACGATCAACCGGTTTCGATTCGGCCAGGATCAGGCACGGGCCAGGGCCCGGGCTTGATCAGTTGCCGGAGGGGGTCGGGAGCAACAGGCCACTGGCGGAGGTCTCGCGGACCTCGGGGGCGGGAGGAACTTCCTCGCTGCCCATGGCGGGGGTCATTTCGGCGGGCATGGCGGCGATCGTCGTCGCCGGCTTGAAGCCCGTGTAGGCGTGCTGGCCGGCACCATAAACCTGGGGCGAGCCGGCGGCCTGAGCCGACGGAGCGGCCTGGCCGGTGGGGTAAACCGAGCCGCAGGTGTCGCAGCCGGTCTTGGGCTTCTTGCAGAAGGAGAAGTGGTGCTTCTTCTTCAGAACCCACTCGTAGGAGACTTCATGGTTCATCTTCGGGAGCATGCAGCTCAGCTTGGGCAGCTTGATCGTGAAGTGGCACTTCTTGCCGGTTTCACAAGGGGCAGCGCCCTGGCCGCTGGGCATCACCCCTTGGGGCGAGGCCAGACCGCAGGTCGAACAATTCGAGTCATAACCGCCCGCCTTGCTCACACCGCACACACCGAGAGCGAAGGCGAGGCCGAGGCTCATCGTCAAGGGCTTCAACATGGGAGAATTCGCTCCTAAGGCTAACAAGGATCCAGGGCGGCAAGTCCGGCCGGCCGTCTCGCCCAACCCCCGATTCGTAACGATCGTCCATGGCATCATTCAGCGGTCAGGTCTTCCCGGGACCAAAGGGCATTCCAGCCCCCCCACCAAATCACGCCACCAAGTTTTCGGCACTCCCGTCTCCTCGCCAAGGGCTTTAACCCGGCGAGCCATCAGGTATATCGTCCCGAACACAAACCACCCTTGAACTCCTTTCACGTTTTGTAGCAAGGCTTTACGTCGACTAAAATGCCGGTCGTCACGATCAGGCAAACCGGGAAACATGCGCAAACAGGGACGCCCGCACGTTCGGCGCAATCCGTGTTTTCCGGCCCCGCCACTCTTACCGGACCGGCTGTCTTCGCCTGGTCGCGCGGGTCGGTGGGCGAAAAAAAGTTCCCGGTCTCAGTCGAGAAAGAGCCGGGGTGGGTGGGCTTCGAAGCGCAGGCCCAGGGTATGGAGGGTTTCGCGGGTGACTCGGGCGTGGTGGCAGATGCGGTGGCCGACCACCCAGATGATGCCCCGCTGGTCGCGAACGATCGGCACCGTCGAGCGCTGGGGTCGCGGGAGCTTGCGGCCGCGGAAGAAATCCGCCAGCGGGGTGGTCTGGCCGTTCATGCCCAGCGGGTCAAAGCGATCGCCGGGCCGGGGGGCGTCGATCGTGAGCGGGGGGATGATCTTTTCCAGGTCGAGCGTCTCGTAGACCTTGAGAACCGGCTCCAGACAGCTCGTGATCGAGCCAAACGCCCAGGGAACCACCGCGGTCCCGGGGATCTTGAGGGGGATGATCGCGTGATCGGCCGGCAGCGAGGGGTCGCCGGCCTTGGCAAGGTTGGGCCCGCGAAGGATCACGTAGTCGCGAGTGACCACCGCGACGACCCCCCCACCGACCTCGCGCGGTGTGTCGAAGAGTCGCGTCCCGAGCTGGCCGATCCGCCGCCAGTGCTCGGCCGTCATCGATCGCTCCGGCCATCCCTGGTCGCGCCAGGTGCCCCGGAACAGCTCAACGCGCATAAATGGATTCATGATCGCCAGATTCAGGCGGCGAAACACCACCGCCCCGCTCAGGTCGGGGACGCGAAGACCGGGCTCGAGCGCGTCCGTCATCTCCTCGACCATCCGGGCATGACAGCGCGCCGATTCGCCGAGCCTCGCAAGCGCATCCATGATCCGGCGGTTATAAAGGGCGGCGATCGTGGGCAAGAGCTGATGTCGCAGCCGGGCGCGGGTCCCCTTCATGTCGGTGTTCGAGGAATCCTCGCGATGGGGCTGGCCCAGGCCGCTCAGATAGTGCCTCAGATCCTCGCGACGCGAGCCCAAAAGGGGCCTGGCCAGCACCAGCCGGGGCGTCAGCTCGAGCCTGCGCAAGCCCGACATTCCCGTGATCCCACGCACGCCCGTACCCCGGACGATCCGGTGCAGGATCGTCTCCGCCTGGTCGTCCAGGGTGTGCCCGACGGCGATCACGGAGGCTTTTCGCTCGCGCGCGACGCTGATCAGCCACTGGTATCGCGCCTTACGCGCGGCCGCCTCGAAGCCGGCCCGCGTCGGGGCCTGCCAGCGGCCGATGTCGAGCGGGAGCCCAAGCTGGTCGGCCAGTTCGCGGACAAAGGCCTGGTCGGCCTCGCTCTCATCGCCCCGGGCCGAGTGGTTGAGGTGGGCGATCGAGAGGGTGATGCCGAGCCGGTCGCGCGCGCCGGCCAGGAGCCGGGCGAGGGCGACGGAATCGCCTCCGCCCGAGACGGCGACGACCCAGGTACGTCCCACGCCCCTGGAAATCCAGCGCCTCACGCGGCGATCGACCTCTTGGATGAGCGGCGTCATTCGACCCTCCTCGTTCGTCCGGTTAGAATACCAATTTCCACGGCCGAGCCCCATGGGGGGTTTGTGATCTCCGAGACTCCGCATGAATTCGCCGCTGCTTGAGCTGCTCCGTTGCCCGCGATGCCGCGGGACCCTCGCTGGAACCGGCCTCCCGCTCGCCCGCGCGTCCTGTTCGTGCTGTGGCAAGGAATTCCAGGTCGCCCGCGGGGCACTCCGATTGGCCGGCTCGGCCGGCGATTACACCGAAAGCTTCGGACGCCAATGGAACCGCTACGACGTCGCCCGCCCCGCCGAGGACGACGCCGTCTTTCGCGTCAAAACCGGCGTCACCGCCGACTCGCTCGCCGGCAAGCTCGTCCTCGACGCGGGATGCGGTGGCGGGCGATACGCTCGCCTGGCCGCCCAGGCGGGAGCACGGGTCATCGGCGTCGACCTCAGCACCGCCGTCGAAAAAGCCGCCACTCTTTGCGCGCCTTACCCAAATAGCCTAATCGCACAGGCCGACCTGCTCAACCTCCCGGTCGAGGAACGGGTGTTCGACATGGTCTATTCGATTGGCGTCCTGCATCACACGCCGGCCCCTCGGGTCGCGTTTTCGCAGGTCGCGCGCTGTGTCAGGCCGGGGGGTCGGCTCTCGGTCTGGCTCTATCGCCAGAACACGCCCCCTCAAGAGTGGATCAACTCGGCCCTCCGCGCCCTGGCCGGCCGACTCTCGCCGCGGCTCCTGGAAAACCTCTGCGCGGGCCTGGGCCTGGTCGGGAGCGTCCCGGTGATCAACAGGACGCTGAACAAGGTGGTCAATTTCTCCAACCACCCCGATTGGACGCTGCGGGTTTGCGACAATTTCGACTGGTACGCCCCCGCCTATCAATCGCATCACACGGTCGAGGAGCTCAAGCGATGGTTTCACGAGGAGGGCTTTGCCGACCCCGTCGAGCTGGCCCCCGAAAAGAGCGGTCCGGTCTATGACTGGGCCCATCGCCACGGCCTGATCATCGGCGGCGGCGTCAACCTGACCGCCCTCCGAGGCACGACAGCGCATGCCTGAGCCGTTCGGACGAGCCCCCGAGAGTCGGGGACAGGCTGCTTTTTGGGTACACCCCAAAAGATGCCTGAACCCTCTCGGCCTCGGCCAGAGCAGGCGAGCCAGGGCCAGGCGAGACAGGGGGACAGGCTGTTTTTTGGGTAAACCCCAAAAGATGCCTGTCCCCCTCTCGGCCTCGGCCGACCTGTGAACTCGTACCTGGAAACTCAGCGGCGGCGGCGGCCACCGAGCGCTTCGACGGGGAAGAAGATGGGGACGTTGATGTTGTAGAAGGTCGCCTCGAGATATTCGAGGGCGAGCGCGAAATTGAGGACCTGGGCGGCGTTCGTGAAGCCTCCCATGGGGATCAGCGGGGGTCCGCCGTTGAGGTTGGCGACGAAGGGACCGGCGAGGTTGACGACCTGCTGCGGCGTCAGGGAGATTTCGAAGCTCGACTCTTCGTTGAGGATGTCGTCATTGACCGTGAGGTCGATCAGGGTGTTCAGGAATCCGGAGTGCCGGGCCTCGATGAAACCGATCGAGGCGGCGGCCGGGATCAGGCCGGGGTTGAACTGCTGAAGATAAGGAATCGCGCCGGTGTACGCGCCACAGCCGGTGTTTTCGAGGGCACGGGCGACCTCGGCGAAGGCGACCTCGTTGGGCTGCTGAAGGTTCTGGAAGGTCGGAATCGGCCGGGCGCTCGAGCCCAGCGCGTTGACCAGGTAGTTGACGTGGGCGTTTTCGTCCGACTGGATCGCCTCGAAATTGGTCCGGGTCCAGCCGGGGTAGAGATCACGCAGGCGCGGGCCGCCGCCGCCGGCGTGGCTCTTCCGAGCGCCAATCATCGCGGCGGCGGGCGCGATCACGGCCGCGGTCGCGGCCTTCCGCAAGAACGAGCGCCTGGGCGATCGTTCGACGCTGGACTCGGGGACGGGGGGGGCCTGAAGGTCTCTCGAGCGGTCTTCCACGAGCTGTTCCAACATTGTCGGGTTTCCTTGACGAAAAAAGTGCGAAACGAAAACTTTCGGGAGACCCCCCTGGCGAGGCCGGGATGAACGAGAATGAATAACGCCAGGACGGTCTCCCGAAGCACAAGGCATCCGCCGGCGCGACCAAGGCGCGGACGGAGATCGAGCACCCGCGGCGATGGACCGCGGGTTGGTTCCCGAGAGCGCGGGCGAATGGCCCGCGTGGTGATCGATTACGCGTCCGTTAGCGGCATTCCACGTTGAGGACGTCGGTGAGGCTCGGGGGTAACAGGGACCTGGGATCGGGCTGGCTGGGCGACTGGAAGGCCATGACGGCCGAGCCACCCAGCCCGACGACCAGGGTCGCCGCGAGCAGGACCATCCAGAGCCAGTGGATCTTGATCGCGAAGCCAGCGCCCATGATGGCCTGGGCGAGGGCGACGGCGCGTCCGGAATGGAGTGCGAGGTCGGCTTTGCGGCCGGCGGCCAGGAGGGTCATTCCCTTGACGGTGCTGGCGGTGAGGGACTCGGGGGCGGCCTCGGCCTTGGCGGGGTCGAGCAGCCAGAGCAAAAGCGCGACCCCCAGGCCGACCCCGCGACGATCGAGCCGCTCACGCAGCATTTTGCGACCGCGGATCACCCGGGTCTTGACCGTCCCGACGGGCCAGCCCAGGCGGCGAGCGACCTCGTCATGGCTGAGCCCCTCCATGTAACAGAGCATGACCGGCTCGCGATAGAGATCGGGAAGCCGCTCAAGCTCCTCGCGAACGATCCGTCGCGTGTCGAAGATCGCCTCCGGAGAGCTCGATTCGATCCGCGACATCGCCGCTTTCTTCCTTTCCAGCTCACCCCGCCTGGCCGTTTCACCGCGAGCGTGCATCGCCGTTCGATACGCGACCCCGCGCAGCCACTCGCCCAGCAAATTCGGGTCGCGAATCGCGGGCGCTTTCTTGACCAGGACCAGAAACGTCGCCTGAAACGCATCCTCGGCCGCGTGCGAATCACGCAGAACCGCCCGGCACACCTGCAAAACCCCCGGGCCATGTCGCGTCACCAGCCCGCGAAACGCCTGGGCGTCCCCCTGCCGGGTGTATCGAGAGAGCAACTGACTGTCGTTCTCGGTCGCCATGGACATGGATCAGGCTCTCGGGTTTCCCACCAACGCATCGTTTCGAGCACGTCGGTCATTCTATGCGTTACAACGATATCTGGCCTGTCGCTGTCGGTTGGATTCAACTTTCTCAAAAAAACTTCGCGCCCAGAGCCCCCCGATGGCGTAAAAATGACCCCGACCCTAGCCAGGCGCGCCCCGACCCATGGCCCCAGGAGAGCCGGCCACCTTGTCTCGCATCGCCCGATCCTCGGCCTGGTTTCCCGTGGCGATGATCGCGCTTGCCCTGGGCGGCTGCGATCCGGGCGATGGGCTCGACCGCCAGCCGATCCAGGGAACCATCACCCTCGACGGCCAGCCCCTCGCCGAGGGGGCGATCCTGTTTGAACCCGCCTCGAACGAGTCGGGAACCGCCGTCGGCACGACCATCCACGCCGGCGCGTTCTCGATCCCGAGGGCCGCCGGGCCAGTGCCGGGGCCCTACTGGGTGCGGGTCTACGCGGCCTCGACCGTCCAGGCCCCCCCAGCGCCCGGGCAATCCCCACGCGCCAGCCGCCCCATGGTCGAACGAATCCCCGAGCGCTACAATACCCACACGACCCTGAAATTCACCGTCTCTCGGGGCCAGGCGAACAATTTCCGGCTCGCACTCGAATCCATGGGCAGCCAACCTGGGCCCTGAGCGGGCCCGCCGGCATCATCCTCGATCATTTCGAGCCCCTCGCGCCCTCATCCATCGGGAAGTATCCTCATGAAACCGACCGCTCGCGGATTCACCCTGATCGAGCTCCTGGTGACGATCGCCATCATCGGGGTTCTGGTCGCCCTCCTACTCCCGGCCGTCCAATCCGCCCGCGAATCGGCCCGCCGCGCTCAGTGTGTCGGGAACCTCAAGCAAATCGCGCTGGCGCTTCATCAGTATGAGACATCGTCGCTCGTCCTCCCGCCCGGCAAGAAAGGCTGCTGCTGGGGGACCTGGCTGGTGTACACCCTGCCCTATCTCGAGCAAGCGCCCCTCTATAATTCGTGGAACGCCATGGGGAACAACACCCCCGGCGTCCCCGAAAGCCATGATATCGACCTTCGCTATTTCGGCGCGGCCAACCAGACGGTCACCTCGACCCGGGTCGCCAGCTTTCTCTGCCCGACCGACCTCACCAACGCCCCGATCACGGCGACCACGGGCCCGACGACCTTCGCCTGTACCTCGCAAAACTACGCGGTCAATTTCGGGAACACGATCTCGGCCCAGATCGACTTTCAAAACCAGGTGTTCGGCGGGGCTCCGTTCGTGGATATCGGCTCTCCCCTGGGCGATCACAACCAGCCAGGCCGGGCCTGCCTGGGATTCGCGGCGGTTCCGGACGGGCTTGCCGGCACTCTGCTCGCCGCCGAGGTGATCGTCGGCCAGGGGCTCGACCTGCGTGGGTTTTCCTGGTGGGGCGACGCGGCGGCGTTTGAGACCTTCCTCGCCCCCAATAGCCCCTTCCCCGACGTGCTCTTCAGCGCGTATTACTGCCAGAATCAGCCCCCCAACCCCCCCTGCGCGGGGGCGACCACCGCCCTCCCCGATAACTACGCGGCCCGATCCCGACACCCCGGCGGGGTCAACGCCGCCATCGCCGACGGCTCGGTCCGGTTTCTTAAAAACACCATCGCCATCCAGACCTGGAGAGCCCTCTCGACCACCCACGGCGGCGAGGTCGTCTCCGCCGACCAGTGGTGATTCGCCACCAAATCCCCCCGTCCACCCGCGCCGAATCCCCTCAAACCACCGATCTTACCAGCCAGATCATGCCGATCTCCGCGCCTTGCAACCCGTTCCGACCGATCAGGGAGAGCCTCCCGCACCCCGAATCGGCCCCGGACGGCTCGTCCCTACCCCATTTCCTCTCAAGGAATTGCGATCAATAACCCCAACCAGCCAGCGGGGACGTTTGTCAAACACCTGTTTAACATCGCCCGTCGATGCACCCATTCGTTTACGCTTTGATAGACCAGACTTGGATTTAGGCGCGGTAGCCCCTTGACAGCGGGGGCTCCGAGGCAATTCGTTCCGTCGACCGCTCCCATGGATCGAAGATTATGGATTTCAATGATCTGTTTCGGGTTCGCGATTTTTTTGGTTTTCAGAAAAAAGTGTTGCAATTGCGGGAGCGACATCCCAATCTTGTCGATTCACACGGGTTGCTTCGGGAGACTGGTTGGGGAATCATCCCTGATTCGGGTCGACTGATTGCGAGGGATTGGGGTCGCGCGGAGCGGCTCTGGCCCGTGTGGTTCCTGGGAGATTGATCCATTGAGGACTACGACGCACACTGTGGGTATTCTGGGGCATTTGGTTTGGTTGCTCGGGCTGGTGGTGGTGGTGTTTGCCGCCCCTTCGGCCCAGGCCCAGACCTATTACTACTATCCTTCGTCAGCCCCCGCTGCTCCCACGCCGACTGTTGCGACGCCCCAGTACTACCGGACGTGGACGGGACGTCTGGTTTATGTGATGACCTACGCGCCTCAGTATTCTGAACCGACGCCGGTGGCGCAACCTGTTCAGGCGACCGAGCCTGTTCAGACCGTGGAGGCCCCCGCGGCCCCGCAATACATCGAGACGGGCTATGTCGCCGAGGTTTCCGGCGCGGCCACCGTGGCGGGCGAGGAAGTCCGGCCCGCCGAGACCAAGGAAGCCGAGCCGGCGTCGGACCCATATGGGTTCACGGCCTGGCTCAATGCGACGCGGGCGGCCTATGGTTTGCCGCCGGTTGGCTATGATCCCAACCTGTCGAACTGGGCGGCGTCGAATAATGAGCAACAGGCGGCCCGAGGGATGGGCCATTTCGTGATGGGGCCGGCCCGTCGTCAAAATGCGGCGATGGGGGGTTTTCCGGGGGTTGAGACGATGTGGATGAACTCCCCCGCGCACCAGGCGGCCCTGCTTGATCCCACGATCCGCTGGATTGGAATCGCGGGTCTGGGAGCGTACTGGACGTTTAATGCGTATTGAGCGGGAGTGAGAGCCTGCTCGCGAGCCTGGCTTGACCGCGCGCCATGATGCCAGTCGCGGTGAAACCAAGGCGTCCTTTCTCGAGGGTCCGCGGCGCTGATGGACCCAGCGCCCCGGCGGACCCCATGCCCGCCACACACGCTTGACTCGCCCGCGAGTGAATTCCGGGGCCTCTGGCCATGGCCGTGGAGCGTGTACGATGGGATTAACCCGAGAGGCTCGCGACGATGATCCGACTGGCGTTGATCTTGTTCCTGGCGGCCGTGCTTGAGGTTGGTGGCGACGCCGTCATTCGCGCGGGCCTCACGCGACATCGCGTGGGCCTGGTCGTGGTCGGTGGGCTCGTCCTGTGGGCCTACGGGATCGTCGTGAACACCACCCGACTCGATTTTTCACGGTTGATGGGGACGTATGTCGCCGTCTTCGCCCTTCTGGGAGTTCTGGTGGGTCGGTTTGCCTTTCACGAGCCGATCACCACCCCGACCTGGGCCGGCATGGGCCTCATCGTCGTGGGGGGGCTGGTCATTCAGTGGGGGCGCGGCTGAAAGCCCCTAGCCCGCCTTGGTCTCCGCGCAGGCCGAGGTCAAGA
Source organism: Planctomycetota bacterium (assembly GCA_021808995.1). Classification (GTDB taxonomy): domain Bacteria; phylum Planctomycetota; class Planctomycetia; order Isosphaerales; family Isosphaeraceae; genus JAKBAP01. The sequence goes on from JAKBAP010000010.1 coordinate 21,789, forward strand.
CATGCGCCAGCGCAACCTGGTCTCGCCCTTGTTTCTGAGCCCGATCGAGAGCCTCGTCAACGGCGTCGAACAGGGCGAAGACGTTGTTCGCGCAGGTTGGGTAGCTTGCCACGCCGATCGAGACCGTGAGTCCGACGCCCGTTTCGTTCGCGGATGGTCGGGCGGCGATGGCGCGGCGGATGCTCTGGGAAATGTGGACGGCGTCCTCGCCGGCGGCCCGGGGCAAGACGACGAGGATCCGGTCGTCATCCAGCCGGCAGACAATGTCGCTGGTGCGAATCATCGAGGCGGCGATCTCACCGACCATCGTGATCGCCTGGTCGGCGGCCTGGCGGCCGAGCAGGTTCCTCACCCCCCCCAGCCGGTCGATCGCGACACAGGCGATCGACAGCGGCTCGCGATGGCGCTTGGCCTGCGCGATCGCGAACGGCAGGATCGCGCTCAGGAAGGTCGCGTCGCGAATCATGGGCGATTGGGCCGCCGCCGGCTCGGTCGGCTCCTGTTCGTGAGTCCAGTCGGCGAGCCGCCGGGATTCATCACGCCAGAGGGCCGTTGACTCTTCCCAGGGGCAGTCAGCGCGGGGGCGAAGGCTCTCGCGTGCCCGGGTGCTCAGCTCGCAGAGTAGCCGGATCCGCTTGAATTTTCGCGACGAGATCCGTGATAAGCCCCATGCTGGATGATAGATCCGCAGCCGGTCCCGCGCCCCGCCCGCGGTTCGCAGGGGGACGTCCACGACCACCTCCCCCATCCGCCGCGACCATCGCGGACCGGTCCCGGCCTGGATCGACTCGCCCTGTCCGTCGCGCAGGAGCTCGAATCGAGCCCCGGGGGCGAACGCCATCAGCCGGCTGAGCAACGAGATTTCGACCTCGGCCGGTCCCCGCGCGTTTTCCCAGTCGGCGGTCAGGTCGCGGAGCGTCGACTCGAAACCTCGGCCGGGCCGCATCCGGCGAACCAGGTCGCGTGCTCGCTCGCGAAGGCCACGGCCGACCGCGGGGGTTGGCACCGGCGTGCCACATTCGCTCGATGTCGTTTTGCTCTCGGGATTTGGGTCCTTGCTCGACTCGCCCAGCGGATGCAGCCGCCACTGTCGATCCCGAATCGCGATCTCATTCGTGGACATGGATGTCGCCTTGGAAATCAGGGCCGGTGGGGGGGCCTCAAGGTGGTTTGTCACGCGGGAATTGGCCGCTCGGCCTCACTCTTGGAAGCCTAGCTTACGAGTCCCCGGCCAAGGAACCGGGCTTGCCAGAAAATCGGGATCCGGGCACCATGCCCGCCATTGCCTTTCCCAGCGTTGTCGTCGCGCGTCGATCGCGGAGCCGAGAGCTCAGGTTCAAGACGGGGTCATTGATGAAGCGGAGGTCAAACAATCCGCGCGCGGTCCGCGCGTCCCGGGGTCTTCTGACCGCGCTGGCGTGCGTGATGGCCGCGCAGGGGTGCTATTCGACTCGCGAGGGGCTGTTGCCCCCGTCGGTCACCCAGATTTTCGCCCCGAAACCGATGCTCCCGAACCCGCTGGTCATCGCCAGCGACGATTTCGAGGCGGTCTGGAACAAGACCGTCGCCGAGATCGACAAGTATTTCGAGATCGAATCGGAAAACCGGCTGTCGCGGACGATCCGCACCCAGCCGATCATGGGGGCGACCCTGTTTGAGCCCTGGTCGCCCGATTCGACGACCTTTCGCGACCGGGTCGAGGCCACTCTGCAAACGGTCCGTCGGTTCGCGATCGCCAAGGTCGAGCCCGCCCCGACCGGCGGCTACCAGGTGCGGGTCGAGGTTCGCCAGGAGCTCGAGGACATGCCCAAGCCCGATCGCCAGGCGGCCGGCCGGGCGGTGTTCCTCAACGATTTCCCCATCAACACCACCCGCGAACTCGTCGGCCCCGTGCCCGTCCCCCTGGGATGGATCACCCAGAAACGCGACGTGAACCTCGAGCAATCGATCCTCGCCGGCATCCGGAACGGCCTCGTCCCCTGAGCCTCCGCGAGCGTCGGGGGTCGCGAGGGGGTGGTTCGGGCTGGTATTTCCTGCCCTGAAGAGCCGGGGACTGGCTGCTTTGGATCGACCCAAAAAGAGGCCTGGCCCCCTCTCGGCCCTCAATCTCCCTGACAAAGCCACCTCAGGGACTCGAACCCTGGACTTCAGCTTTACGAAAGCTGCGCTCTACCAACTGAGCTAAGGTGGCGCGTGGCGCGAGGGGCACGGACCCTGTCGATGTCCTTCGATTACAATAAGAGCCATGGCCAAGGCTGTCAATCTCGAGCCTCAGCGGGGGCCTCGGGCGATCGCCTGGCGATAGATGTCCAGGTAACGGTCGATGTTTCGGTCCATCGCGAAGAACTCGCGGGCGATCGGGCCCGTCCGTTCCGAGAGCCGGGCCGCGAGCTCGGGGTTCGCGAGCACCTCCAGAATCGCCCCAGCCAGCGGACCCGCCGAGGGGGCTGACAGGTGCCCCGCCCCCGATTCCCCAAGCAAGCTCCGGTAATCGCCAAAATCGGTCGCCACGATCGGCCGGCCGGCGGCCAGGTAAACGGCGATCTTGCTCTGGACCGAATAATTCTCGCGACACGCCAGCCGAGGATGCACCAAAACGTCCGCGCGCCGCGAAAGCGCCACCACCTGGTCGGGCCCCTGACCCGTCATCACGATCAGCCGGTCGCCATGAACTCCCAAGCGACCCCGATAGTCCTCCCCAGCCTCCGCCGGACCCCCCACCAGCACGCACCTCGCCCGCGGGTTCGATTCAAAAACCCGGGGCAAGGCCTCGATCAAGATCGGAACCCCCTGATTGGGATGCACGATTGATCCAATGTACATGATCACCCGATCCTCGGGGCCCACGCCGGGGATCACGACCTCCGGGAGCGGGCGCTCGAACTCGCCCAGGTCGATGCCGGGGTAAATCACCCTCACCCGGTCGGCCGGAACCCCTTTTTCGTCCACGACGACCGTCTTGACCGGCTCGCCCAGGACGATCACGGCGGCGGCATGGCGCAAGACCCGTTTCTCGAGCTCAAGATAGCCGCGAAAAACCAGCCCACGGCCCAATGAGTCGCGCTCGACCTCGTCGCCCAGCAGGGAGTGGATCTCATAAACCAGGGGCCATCCGCGGCGGCGGCAGGCGCGATAGGCCCGGGTCGCCCCTCCGTAATGCTGCGCATGGACGAGATCAAACGGGAAACCCCGCGCGACCCGATCGAGCCCGAACCCGCCGGCCCAGCCCGCGAGGGGGATCTCATGAATCGGGGTCCCCTCGAAATCGGTTCGGCGGGTGGGTCGAAACCAGCCGCCTCGGGCGTTCAGATAGGCGATCTGGACCTCGACGCCACGTTCGCGGAGCGCTCGCGTGATCTTGATCGGGAGCATCGCCGTGCCGTCGTATTCGCCCGGGATGGGAAACGACGTGACCATCAGGATCCGCATGGTTGGGGGCTCGCGAAAAAGGGTCGACGGCTCACGAGCCCGACGGCGGCCGGGGGGGGTAAATCATCCGGACAGGCTCCTGACGGTGCCTCCGCCCCCGCGTGAGAGCGCCATCCATGCGCAGATCCAGGTCGTCGATGGCCGCGTCCAGAACCCCCCGGACGGTGTCAAGGTGCCGCGAGCGCAGGGCATAGGGGTCGCGTGGCAGGCCGGTGCGGGGAAAAACCAGCCGGCTGGGATCGACGAGCGGGGCCAGGGGCTCGGGAAGCGAACGATGGTCGACCGGCTCGAAATCGGACCCGGGCCCGTCCGACCGATAATAGGCGGCCCGTTCGTCGTTTGGGCCTGGGTTGGTCCACGATTGATGGAGCGCGATCAGCTCCGCGAACTGCGGCCATGGGGCGGTGAGCGGGTCGTGGCGGCGTGGCGGCGCGTTGGGGGCGGCGATCCCCGGCAGCGTGCGCCAGACATCCAGGAGCGAAAGCGGACGCGCCGGGTCGGTGAGCAAGGTGCGAGGCTCTCCCTTGGCGAGTTCGCGGGCGGCCTGTCTGGCGAGGGCCTCAGCACTCGCGATATAGAGCAAGAACGAAGCCCTGGCCTGGCGCCCGGCCTCGGCCACCGAGCGTGAGAGCCGGCTCTGGGTGTGGAAATGGAGGGCGTCTTGATAGAGACAGTGAAAGGGGCTCACGATCGTTTCGATGATCGAGCCCAAGTCGAGCTCGGCGGCGGGCCGAGGGTTCTGGTCGCGCGCGGGCTCAGTCACGGTTCGCCGGCTCCCGTCTCGCAAGCCAGTGAGCCGCGACGACAGCCCCGACGGCGGCGCGGCCACGGCGGGTTCGGATCGTCCCTGGTCGGGGTCGTGTGGTTCGCCCTGGGCTGTCTCGTCCCGCGTCATGCTCAGCGCGTTCCATTATCATCATGGGATGCGGGTGGCGTGATGGCCGATCGGGGCGGATCAACCACCCCCGGATCTTGATCAGGTCAATCAACCTAACAGATCATCGGCGCAAGGGGTAGCGTCTTTTCCCGAATCGAGCGGAGAGGGGGCGGTACCCTCGCGGCGGCGATCAACCTGGGAACGCGGGGGGCTCGCTCGAATTCCTTGCTCTTGCGGGCGGGACGCCCGCGCTCCCAGGGTGGGGGGCTCGCTCGAATCCTTGCTCTTGCGGGCGGGACGCCCGCGCTCCCAGGGTGGGGGCTCGCCCGGTCGAATTCCTTGTGCTTGCGGGCGGGACGCACGCGCTCCCAGGGTGGGGGCTCGCTCGAATTCCTTGCTCTTGCGGGCGGG
>JAKBAP010000328.1 GCA_021808995.1 Planctomycetota bacterium
CTTCCGATCTCCACGCCAAACCGACCGATTCCGCCGATCCCGCATCGGCGGTTTCGTAGTTTTACGGGAGACCCGCGCCTTGAAAACCAGGGTGTCGCGAACCTGTCCGGGGTTTACGCTCATCGAGCACTTGGTCGTGATCTCGATCGTCGGGCTCTTGGCGGCTCTAATTCTGCCGGCGGTTTAAGCCGCCCGTGAATCGGCCCGCCGCGTCCTTTGCGTCAACAACTTGGCACGGATCGGCCTGGCACACCAGGGATATGCCAGAGCACGTTGTAACGCGGGGCAGAATGGCCCCGGTCGAGGGGTGTCCTTCTCTCCACTCAGTTGAGTCCGTCTCTTTTGGAGGTAGACCAGATGGAAGCCGGGCAAACAATCGAGGTCGAGGTCGTGGAGCGACCACGGCGACCGTTCTTGAGCAACAAGGCCAAGGGCCCGATCGCTCTTGCCGGGGGAACGCTCCTGCTGGCCGCCCTCGTCTGGGCGGCGTTCTCGGCCGACAGGATTCAGTCGGCTTACGCGACCTTAACCGGCGAGGTCATCTCGGTCGACGCGAACACGAAGTCATTCGGCATCGTCGCGCCGGGCGACCCGATCACCCTCACGTTTCACCTGACGAACCGAGGGGCGGACTCGGTGCGTCTCGTGGGGTGCATGGCCTACTGCAATTGTATCAACCCCGCGGATCTACCTTTCACACTCCCGCCCGGCGAATCTCGTGATTTCGCCATTGAGGTTCGCAATCCGGATCGCGAGCTCGAAAATAGAGATCAGACGATCGATCAGCAAGTGGTCCTTTACACGACCAATCCTGCTCAGGCTGAAATTCCCCTCACGCTCAAAGGGCAAATCCGTCTCTTCCCTGCGTCCCCAGACGCCAGCCACTGATCCGCTTTGAACTGTTTCGATCTTTATATCACTCACCTGCGATCCGCCAGGGATCCTCACGGAGTTCCCACGAAGGAGAGCTCATGTTAAGCCCAGCGAGCCAACCCAGGATGCGGGCTTCCATTTTGTACCTCGGAACCACCTTCCTCCTGGCGACGGGGGCAGTCACGATCGCGGACCATCAGATTCCGTTTCGGACGGCACCCTACAATCCCTGCAAATGCCAGCAGAGCGGGAACAACCTGAAAGCCTGCAGCGGACAGATGTGCACGGCCATCGTGGCATGTGGTTCAATCAAGTGCGTCCTTGGCACCACGAACCAGAACTTTGTCACCTGTCCATGCTGAGCGGAAAGGGGGTTGGGATGGCAGCCGCGCGATCTCGGTCGGCACATTCGGCCATTGCGTTTTTGACAATTCGTGCCTTGCTCGTTGCGTTCGCGGGGTTCCTAGCCGTGGGTTCGCCCTCGGCCCATGCCGAGCCCATCGACGCGGATCAGTTCCTTGCCGACTTTCGAAGGGCGATACGCTCGCTTATCGCGACCTACACAAACGTCAAGATCGAGGGCTCGTTTGAATCCGTGACCACGGAGCCACCGAATACCCACACCCCCGAGAGGAAGAACCCAAAGGGCCCCCCCCTTCCTGCTCGTGAAGCCCGTCGTGTTGCAACATTCTCTTATGTATTTACCGATGGCTTCGAACGACTGACAAGCGAACCCGGCGGTGAGATCGGCCGGAGCACTTTCATCCAGTCCTCGAACCAGCGGTTCGGATTGACCCAGGCGACACCCGGCGGCCCCTATTCACTTCGGCACCTGTCGGGCGGAGGCGAGAACATCAAGGCTCTGGCCAGAGTAAGGGACGTGGTGAGGGACGCCGCGTTCCGACCCTACGGGGCCGCGCGGTTTCCTGATCACGTCGACTCGCCTCGCTTTAAGGTCGAATCGGCCGTCCGGGCCAGGAAGGGGGGGAGAAGTTGGTCACGTGTACGTTTACCTACGAGATCGCGGATCAGTATCGATCTCATGTACGAGGATGGATCGAGCTGGATGAATCATCGGGGTTGGTTCTTCGAAATTACGAGATCAATCTAGGCAGAATCGCCCCGGACGGGCGGAAAGTGCGTACTGTCTTCAATGGCCACGTGGATTATAGGCAGGTCGACGGTAGAGCCGTCCCGGCGCGGCTCGTGGCCAGCCAGCATGGCTTCCCGCCGAGTAACACCACAGACTGGCTTTATAATATCTCGAACTACACCTTCGAGAAGGCCGACCCCGCCGAGTTCACCCTCGCTCATTACGGCCTCGCGGATTACGCGCGGACCGTCGGCCAGGTCGAACGTCGGCGGAGTTATTGGTCCACGGGGATCGCGGTGGCGGCGATCCTCATGGCTTTTGTCTTGTTCCGCGTCGGCCGCTCCGTTCACAAGCCTCGGACCCACGCCAAACCGACCGATTCCGCCGATCCCGCATCGGCGGTTTCGTAGTTTTACGGGAGACCCGCGCCTTGAAAACCGGCGTGCCGCGAACTTGTACGGGGTTTACGCTCATCGAGCTCTTGGTGGTGATCTCGATCGTCGGGCTTTTGGCGGCTCTCATTCTGCCGGCGGTTCAATCCGCCCGTGAAGCAGCCCGGCGCGCCCTTTGCGTCAACAATTTGAAACAGATCGGCCTGGCCCTCCAGGGTTACGCCGACGCACTTGGCAGCCTTCCCCCAGGCCGCATCAAGTCGTACGACCCGCGTTACGCGGGGCCGAACCCCCCATGCAGCTCGGACGTCATCGACAAAAGTATCCATGTGTTTGTACTTCCATTTCTCGAGCAATCGACGATCTTCAACGCCATCAACCAGGATCTGGCGATCGTCGGCGTCGAGAACAGCACCATTCACACGGTCTCGGTCGCATGCCTGGCCTGCCCCAGCGATCCCATGTCGGGGATCCCAAGAAGTATCAACCCCGGCCAACTCTCGGAATTCGGGCTTCCGGATGGAACCGCGATGGTCTTCACCAGCTACGCGGGATCGATCGGCTCGTTGCCGGTGACCGCTCTTCCCCTTCTCCAGAACGGCTGCGCGGTTTCGTCGCCCGTGATCGCCCAGTGCAACGGCGTCTTTAGCGACCTCGCGCCGATACGCCTGGCGGCCGTGACCGACGGCTTGAGCAACACGATCTTCGTGGCCGAGAAGTCCACGACCATCCTTCAGAAACTAGGCGCGAACCACAGCAGCCTCTTCTCAAAACGAGGTTGGTACCCGACGGGCAACTGGGGCGACACGTTAATCACCACGCTTTACCCTCCCAACGCCTACAAGCGGGTCACCCTGGCCGCGACGTCCGCTTGGACCGACTCGGCGTCGAGCATGCACCCTGGCGGTGCCAACGTCCTCATGGGCGACGGTGCCGTGAGGTTCGTCAAGGATTCGATCGAGTCCTGGCCGTTCGACATGCTCACGGGCGACCCGGCGGGAGCGTCCCTGAGCGCTCGCGGCTTCTGGGTGAATACGCCCAGTCCCATGGTCTGGCAAGCGATTTCGACACGGTCCCAAGGGGAAGTGTTCGACTCCGGTAGCCTGTAGGCAAAGCAGTCCACCAGATAACCAGATATCGAACATCCTTGCCAGACATCAACAAACAAATACCATTTCTGAAATATCAGAATCCACCACAACTCAAGAACTGTTGGACTCGGCTAATGTCAGAATCCCCCACAACTCAAGCACTGTTGGACTCGGCGGTCGCGACGCACCGCGCGGGGCATCTCGATGAGGCTGAGGTTTTGTATCAGGGTCTCCTGGAAAAGGACGAGTCCAACGCCGCCGTGATGCACTTGCTCGGCGTTCTTTATCATCAACAGGGTGCTGATTCACGCTCGGCCGACCTCATCAGCCGATCGCTGGCCATGCGGCCCAACGCGCCGACCGTGCACGCCGATCTGGCCGAGGCCTATCGCGGGCTGGGCCAGTTGGAACGGGCTGTGGGATCCTGCCGACTCGCCCTCCAATTGTGGCCCAATTGCTGGGAGGCGCTCTGCAACCTGGGCCTGGCGCTCCAGCAACTTGGCAGACGTGAAGAGGCCCTCGACCACTTGAGACGAGCGGTCGAGCTTTGCCCGGAACATGCCCCTTTGCACAACAACCTGGGCGTCCTCTTGAAAGAGATCGACCATGCGGACGAGGCCCTCGAGCACTTCCGCCGCGCCGTCGAGCTCGATCCGGCGCGCGCGAATCTCGGCCAGCTTCTCGTCGACCGGGGGTTGCCTGAGGAGGCCGTGCGGCACTTCGAGGAGGCGGCCCGGCTTCAGCCCGAGATCGCGGCCATTCATTACGGGCTTGGCAGGGCGCTCATCGGAATTGAGCGGTGGGTGGGCGCGAGGGCTGCCCTTCTGAATGCGCTTCGACTCGAACCCGAGTGGGGACTCGCCCATGGGCATCTGGGGCTGACGCTGCTCCGCGAGTTCCGCCCCTGGGAGGCCCTTCCTTGGATCCAGAGGGCTGTCGAGCTCGAACCACATAACCCGCAATTCCAGGAGTGGATGGGCGAGCTCCACGTCGAGATGGACGACCCGGCATCGGCAATCCCTTTTTTTCAGCGCGCGTCGACCCTCCTGGACGACATGAGTCCAGCGGTCCACCTCTCGCTGGGTCAAGCTCTGGTCGATGAAGGACGCCTGGAAGAGGCTGAGAACCACTATCAGGCCGCGCTGCGGCTCGCGCCCCAGTCTCCTCTGCCGCTCACGCACCTGGGAGCGCTCCATGAGATTCGAGGCGCGATGACGGAGGCCGAGGACGCTTTCCGGCAGGCGCTTCGGTTGCAGCCACGGGCCCCGATAGCTCTGGCACAGCTTGCCATCCTCCTCGGGAAGGATCTCCCCGAAGCCGACCAGGCTGCGCTCGAGAGCCGGCTCGAGGATCCTGGTTTGAACAAGCGCCCAAGGGCACGTCTGCTGTTTGCCCTGGCCAACGTTTTCGATGCACGCAGAGATTATTCGCGCGCGGCCGTCTGTCTTCGCGAGGCCAACGCGCTGTCCCTCGGCTTGGCTATCGGTTGCCGCCAGCACGACCCCGCCGCGCACGAGAGATTCATGCAAGCCGTCGTCGATGCGTTCGACTCGGGTTTCTTCGCGCGCACCAGCGGTTTTGGGCTGGAGAGCCGCGCGCTGATCTTCGTGTTTGGCCTGCCGCGGTCGGGGACGACCCTGGTGGAGCAGATCCTCTCCAGCCACTCACTGGTTTATGGGATGGGCGAGGCTCGCCTGGCCCAGAGGTGTCTACAAGCTTTCATGGGAACAACGGAGCATTCCGGTACGCTCAGAGAGAAAGCGGCGGGGCTGGATGTTGAGGAGGTCCGCGGGCTGGCCCTGAGGCAACTCGACTGGATCCGAGAGTCTTGCGGGGGATCCAGCGAGCGGATCGTCGAGAAAACACCCGGCAGCTTCGTGCACCTTGGTCTCCTGGCCACACTGTTTCCCCAGGCGACTTTCATTCACTACCGCCGCGATCTTCGCGACGTGGCTCTCTCATGCTGGATGACCGACTTTCGGATGATCGACTGGGCCAACAGCCCCGAGCATATTGCCTCGCAGTTTCACCAGTATCGCCGGCTAGTGGATCACTGGCGATCCGTTTTGCCGGTTGAGATCCACGACGTTGAGTACTCGGACACGGTGACCGACTTGGAGAGCGTGGCGCGCCGACTTACGGCGGCGTGCGGACTGGATTTCGAGCCGGCGTGCCTGGATTTTCACCTCACCAAACGGCCGGTCCGAACCGCAAGCGTGTTACAGGTCCGGCGACCAATTTACAGGCGTTCCATCGACCGTTGGAAGAATTACGAGTCCGAGCTGGCGGACCTGTTCGCCCTACTTCCCGATCCCGTCGAACGACCGAGAGAAACCCCGTGCGTCGCTCCTAACTTTGATCATCCGAGTCCTGCTCCAACCTCCCAACACGCCTAGCAGTCGCTCCATCCGGGGGCAGGGAACCTGGAATTGGCTCTCGGAAATATATCACGGGGCAGGAT
>JAKBAP010000011.1 GCA_021808995.1 Planctomycetota bacterium
GGTCGATGGGCTGGCGGAGATCTGGTTTCGCAAGGGGGCCGCGGGGGATCCGAGCTCGCTGTTAAGGGTCGTGGACCAGGCGTTTTGCAGCTCGTGGGGCGATGACGCGATTGAGCTGCTCGGTGACCTGGCGTTTCAGGACGGACGGATGGCGGAGGCGCTTGCCTGTTACCGCCGACTGGTCCCGGAAACGCCAATCGACCCGCTGTTCCTGGTGTTTCCCGACCCGTCGATCGACCTGCCGCGGGTGGCGGCCAAGAAGATTCTCTGTCGCGCGGTCGCCGGCGAGAGTCCTCCGACCCCGGCCGATCTGGAGGCCTACGCTAGGGCCTATCCCGACGCCGCGGGGGCTCTCGCCGGCCGCTCGGGTCTCTATCGAGAGACCCTGGCCCGGGCGATCGCCGGCGATCATCTTTCCGCCGCGGGCGATCTTGACGGCCGCTGGCCGACCTTCGCCGGCTCGCCTCGGCGGACCAAGGTCGCCCCTGGGCCCGTGGACGTGGGCTCGATCCAGTGGCGGATCGAGCTCGAAAAGGTCGCCGTCGGCCGGGGGGGGCCTTCCCCGTTCGCCAATCGAGGCTTTGGCAACCCGGGAACTCCGCTCTCGCCCGAGCGGCTCCTGGCCTTTCATCCGATCGTGCTTGGTGATCAGGTCCTGGTCGCCGATGGATCGCGGGTCATCGCCTACAACCTCGGCGACCGCCCGGCCGAGGCCGAAACCACCCTCGCCGCCTCGGTCGAGCCGGCCTGGAAGCACGACCCGGACGACGCTCAGAACCCTCGGGCGGCGAGGTTTCAGGCGGGAGCGCCCCGGTACACCCTGACCGCGCTGGGGCGGAGGGTTTTCGCCCGCATGGGGGGGCTGTCTCCGCCGTATTTTCCCGGAATGGGGGGTCCCCCGGGGCATGGCGAAACCTCGATCATCGCCCTGGACTGGAATGCCCAGGGAAAGCTGCTCTGGGAGCGCAAGGCGTCGACCCTGGTGCTCCCCAACCGCCAGGCCGAGCGGGCCGTGGGGCGGACGATCAGTTTCGAGGGAACCCCGGTCGCCGATCCCTCCCGAGTGTACGTGGCCGTGGTCGATCGTCGCGAGCAGACGGCGACCTACGTGGCCTGCCTGGACGCCGAGACCGGCTCGAGCCGTTGGATTCGCTATGTCGGCACCGCCTCGACCGACGGCGATCAGATGGCCGGGGCCGGCTTTCCGATGCCGATGAATCCCCCCTCGGGTGATTCGGGTCATCGCTTGCTGTCGCTTGACGGACCGACGCTCTACTACCAGACCAACCTCGGGGCGGTCGTGGCGATCGACGCCGTCACCGGCTCGATCCGTTGGGCCGCCTCGTATCCTCGGAGCGAGTCTGGCCGCGCGCAGGGGGGTGATCGCGACCTGAACCCGGCCGTGGTCGACGGGGGGCGGGTGTTCGTGGCCCCGTCCGATTGCGACTCGATCCTGGCCTTTGGGGCGGACGGGGGTCGGCTGTTGTGGAAATCCGAGCCGATTTCGGACGATGTCAAGCTCACCCATCTCCTCGGCGTGGCTCGGGGCCGGCTGGTGGCCACGGGTGATCGGGTGCTGCTCTTCGACGTGGCCACGGGGAAGCTCGCCCACGTCTGGCCCGACTCGGGGAAATCGCTCGAGGGGTATGGCCGGGGCTTGCTCGCGGGCGATTTCATTTACTGGCCGACCAAGGACGAGATTCAGGTGCTCGACCAGCGGACGAGCCTCCGGGCCGAACCTCCGATCAAGCTCCATGAGACCTACCACACCCGCGGCGGCAATCTGGTCGCCGGGGATGGTTACCTGATCGTTGCCCAGGATGATGGGATGGTCGTCTTCTGCCAGAATAGCCGGCTGATCGAGCGCTATCACCAGCAGATCGCGCTTGAGCCGAATCGCGCGTCGAATTATTTCCGGATGGGGCGGGCGGCCGAGGCGCTGGGGCGTGATCAGTTCGCGCTCGAAGCCTATCGAGACGCCTGGAACAAGGCCGCCGAGGGCGAAACCATCGATGGGGTCGCGCTCAAGGGGGCGGCCCGCGACCACCAGTTCCGGCTGTTGTTGCGGCTGGCGGACCTGGCGCGCAAGTCGAAGCGCTGGGCCGACGCGGCCCGGGATCTGGAGGCCGCCGCGACGGTCGCGCGCGCCGACCCCGATCGGCTGCGGGCGCGGCTGCGGCTCGCCGACGCGCTCCTGGATTCCGATCGTCCCCAGGAGGCCGTCGCTGTCTGCCAGCGGATCCTGGCCGACGACCGGCTGCGGGGATTGGCCGTCACGGCCGACGGCAGGCGGAGCGTGCGGGCCGACCTTCTGGTCGCGGATCGGCTGTCGACGATCGTGAGGCAACATGGACGGGGGGTTTACGCGGCCTATGATCGCGAGGCCAAGCAATTATTCGATCGGGGCCAGGTCGAGCGCGATCCGGGTCGGCTGGATTCGGTGTCCCGCGCGTATCCCGTGGCGACGGTGGTTCCTGATTCGTTGCTGGCGTTGGCCGCGCTTGAGGAAAAGGCGGGTCGGCTGGCGGACGCGGCCTCGGCGTACAAGCGGCTCGTGTCGATTCTTGGGGATGATCCTCGGCGGGCCGGGGCGCTCCTGCGATTGGCGCGGGTCTACGAGTCGCGGGGGCTCCCCGGGGCGGCTCGGGAATGTTATCTGGAGATCAAGTCGCTCTCGGGCAAATCGAGCCTGGGCGTCGACGAGAACGGGGCTTCCTACGCCGATCTGGCGGCGGCCGCCTTGTCACGGCCGCCGTACGACCGGCTCTCCGAATCGCGCTCGAACCCGTCGATCCCCTTGCCCCTCGAGCGTGGATTTCGTGCTCTAGGCGCTCGGGGAAGGGTGCCGCGGGCCATCGCGGCGGCCGGCGTCGCCCCCTCGCCCGAGTCGGGCCGGGTGTTCCTGGTCGAGCCCAGCGCACTTCGCTTACTCGATCCCCGAACCGGGGCCGCGGGATGGTCGGTCGAGACTGGCCCTGGACCGGTCTGGGCTGGGTATCTCGGAGACAAGCTCCTCGCCGCCGGGCCCAACCGAGTGACCGCCGTGGATTTCGGGCAGACGACCGAGCGCTGGCGGTTCGAGCCCGCCAAGGTCGCCCACCAGCCCGACCGGCCCGACCCGTTCGCCAAGGACGACGCCGACCCCCCCCGCGAGATCATCGCGCCTCTTTCAGGGTTTCAGCTCGTCAAGGGACGGCTCTTTTGCTTGCATGGAAAGCGTGAGCTGATCGCCCTGGACGCCGAGACCGGGACCGTCGAATGGTCGTTCGCCCCGCCTTCGGGCTCGATCGATCCCAGGCTCTGGATCGGCGCGGATCGGATCGTGCTCCAGGTTGACAAGCCCAACCAGATCTTGATCCTGCGAACCGACGATGGCCGTCCGACGGCTCGGGCGAGCCTGGGCGAGACCGAACGGCTCGAGCGCCCGCCGCTGCCGCTTGACGACAGCGCGGTCTTGATCGTGCCCGATCGGCTTTCGGTCAAGCGCCTCGACCTCGAGAGCGGCCAGTTCACTTGGACTTATCAGGAAAGCGACAAGCTCCCGGTCAACGGGCCGCCGCTCCCCTTGGGTGACGGCGAGCGGTTGTTCGTGGTTCACGATGGCCGGACCCTGATACGGCTCGACCCGCTGCTCGGCTCGAAGACCTGGTCGACGCCGCTGGGGTACGAGGATCTCTCGGACCGCCGCGACGCCCTGGCGTTCGATCGGGAGCGGTTTTACTGCGCGAGTCGACAGTCGTTGCGGGCGATCGCGATCGGGGACGGCAGCGCCGCCTGGTCGCGCCCCATGATTGGGCCGGCGGATGGATCCTGGTCGATTCTGCTCACGGAGCGGCACCTTGTCGTGTATCCTCGTAGCGTGGCGGGCGCGGACGACGCGGACGTCGAGAACATGCCAATCGCGATTCGCGATCGGGCGACGGGATCGCTGGTTCAGCGGTTCACGTTCGCGACGGCGATCTCGGACGTCGCGCTGACGGCCGACGCTCGGGGCGTGCTGGTCTCGTCGGCGGGTGGGATCTGGGGGCTGGGCCCGCGCCCCGTGCTCGGGTCACCCGGCTCGGGAGGGCCGAAATGAAACACTCTCGGGGCGTGATCACTCGCACGTTCGAAACCGACGCCGTCATTCTTGAGGAGGACCGACCATGAGCGACGCCACACCAGGCGAACCCATCACCGCGGACGACGATCTCGAGGCTCTTCGCAAGCTCCAGGAGGCCTTTGTGCGGCTCAAGGCCGAGATGGGTAAGATCATCGTCGGCCAGCATGGCGTGCTCGAGGAGCTCTTGATCGCGATCTTCGCGCGGGGGCATTGTCTCCTGATCGGCGTGCCGGGGCTGGCCAAGACGCTGATGATCCACACCCTGGCCGATGCCCTCAATCTGAGCTACAACCGGATCCAGTTCACCCCCGACCTGATGCCGTCGGACATCACCGGGACCGAGGTCATCCAGGAAGACAAGGCCACCGGGATCCGTCAGTTCAAGTTTCTCCGGGGTCCGATCTTCGCGAACATCGTGCTGGCGGACGAGATCAACCGCACCCCCCCCAAGACCCAGGCCGCCTTGCTCGAGGCGATGCAGGAGCGGCAGGTGACCGTGGGTGGCGAGCGGCACCGGCTCCCGGATCCGTTCTTCGTGCTGGCGACCCAGAACCCGATCGAGCAAGAGGGCACGTATCCACTCCCCGAGGCTCAGCTCGATCGCTTCATGCTCAATATCCGGGTCGATTATCCCAGCGAGGAAGAGGAGCTCGAGGTCGTCCGGCTCACGACCTCGGTCAAGAAGCCGACGGTGGAAAAGCTGTTGACGAGCGCGGACATCCTGGGGATGCAAGAACTGGTCCGCAAGGTGCCGGCCGCGGAGCACGTCGCGCGGTACGCCGTCCGGCTCACCCGCCGCACCCGCCGCGATCAGGAGGAAGGCCCGAGCTTCATTCGCGACTACGTAAGCTGGGGTGCCGGCCCCCGGGCCAGCCAGTACCTGGTCCTGGCGGCCAAGGCACGGGCGGCCCTGCACGGGCGGACCCACGTGGCCATCGACGACGTCCGCGCCGTCGCGGGACCCGTGCTCAGGCACCGCATCATCACCAACTTCAACGCCGAGGCCGAGGGGCTCAAGCCCGACGACATCGTCACGCGGCTGATCAAGTCGACGCCGGTCGACGAACACGAGGCCGAGCAAAGTGGAAAACTACCAAAAATATTTAGATCCGCGCACATTGGCTAGTCTCGAGGGGCTCGACCTGCAGGCCCGGCTGGTCGTCGAGGGATACGTGGCGGGGATGCATCCCAGCCCCTATCACGGATTCTCCGTCGAATTCGCCGAGCACCGCGAGTACGTCCCCGGCGACGATATCCGCCACGTCGACTGGAAGGTCTGGTCCAAGACCGACAAGCTCTATCTCAAGCAATACGAGGAGGAGACGAATCTTCTTCTCTACCTGCTCCTGGATGTGAGCGAGTCGATGGATTACGCCTCTGGTGAAAACGTGACCAAGCTCCAATACGCGCGGTTCATCGCGGCCGCGCTCGCCTACATGATCCTGGAACAGCAAGACTCGGTCGGCCTGGTGGTCTTCGACGACGCGGTCAGGCGCTACCTGAAGCCCGCCGGCCAGCCGTCGCAGCTCAAGGAGGTCCTGCGGGTGATCGACGCCGCTCCCGCCCGCGAGAAAACCGACATGGGGGCCGTGTTTCACGATCTGGCCGAACGTTTCAAGAAGCGCGGAGTGGTCGTGGTGCTCTCGGACCTGCTTGACGACCCCGCCCGCGTGATCGCCGGGATCAAGCATTTTCGCCACCGTCGCCACGAGGTCGTGGTCTTTCATATCCTGGACCCGGCCGAGGTCGACTTTCCGTTTCGCGAGACGACCCTGTTTCGGGGTCTCGAGGGGGGGGCCGAGATCCTCACCGACCCCCACGCCCTGCGCGAGGCCTATCAAGACGAGGTCGGCAAGTTCCTCCGGGAGATCGAGAAAGGGTGCCGGATGATCGATGTCGACTATGTTCCACTACGGACCGATCAAAGCCTGGACGTCGCCTTATCAGGATATCTGGCCTCGCGATCGGCGCGGATTCGTTAACGTTGCTCGAGGTGGGGACTCACGGGGTTCGAGCGGGTTGTCCGGGAGGGGTTTTTCATGGCGGCGAGGTTGATCTGGGGTCTGGGCTTCGCGAACGCGCCTCTGCTGTATGGGCTGGCGGCGGCGGCGATCCCGATCGTGATTCACCTGCTCAACCGCCGCAAGTTTCGCGAGACCTCGTGGGCGGCGATGCGGTTCCTGCTGGCCGCGATCCGCAAGAATCAGCGCAGGATCCGGATCGAGAACTGGCTGCTGCTCCTGACGCGGACGATGGTGCTGGTCTTCCTGGGACTGGCGATGGCCAAGCCGTTCCTGGAATCGTACGGGGCGGTGCTGCTCGGTCGCCGCACGCATCGGGTGTTCGTGATCGACGCCTCGATGAGCATGACCTACACCTCGGCCGACAAGAGCCGGTTCGACCAGGCCAAGGATCTGGCCGGCCGCTTGCTCAAGGAGTCGCGGAGCGGCGACGCGGTGAGCGTGATCTTGATGGGCGAGCCGCCTCGAGTGGTGATCGGCGACCCCTCGCCGAATCTGGCCGAGGCGCGAAAGGAAATCGAGGCTCTCGAGCCCACCCACGGCCGGGCGGACCCCAGGACCACGCTCGAGGCCGTCGAGCGCGTGCTCGAAGCCTCGGCGATCCCTCAGAAGGAGCTGGTGTTTCTGAGCGATCTTCAGTCCGCGACCTGGCGGGTGGGCGAGACCGGTTCCGACGAGCTCAAGCGGGTGATTTCCCGGCTCGAGGCCCGGCGGCCGCGTATCGTGTTCGTCGACCTGGGCAAGTCGGGGGGCGAAAACCGGGCCCTGACCACGCTCGAAATCGACGCGCCGGTGGTCACGGTGGGGATGACCGCCCACATCCGCGCGACGGTTCGGTCGTTTGGCTCGGCCCAGGGTGTGTCGGCGCGGGCGCGGCTTTCGGACGACGGCCGGCTCGGGCCCGAGGAGACCGTCGAGATCCCTCCCGGCGAGGCGGTCCCGGTCGTCTTTCGCCGCCAGTTTTCCACGCCGGGCGAGCACCTGATCGAGGTCTCGCTGGATGACGACCCGCTCATGGTCGACAATCGGCGGCGGCTGGTCGTCCCGGTTCGCGAATCGCTGTCGGTCCTGCTGGTCGACGGTCATTACAAGGCCGAGCCCTACCAGGCCGAGACCGACTATCTCGCCCAGGCGCTCGAGCCCAGCGAGGAAGACCCCGGCCGGCCGCGGCCGATCCGGGTGGAGGTGATCTCGGAATCCCGGCTGGCGAATCGCGACCTGACGCCGTACGACGCCGTCGGCCTCTGCAACGTCGCGCGGTTCGCCCCCCAGGAAGCCTCGGCCCTCGACCAATTCCTGCGGCAGGGAGGGGGCGTGGTGGTTTTTGGCGGCGATCAAGTCTCGGCCGAGAACTACAACCAGATCCTGTTCGACGAGGGGCGTGGGATCTTGCCGGCGGCCCTTGGCCCCACCGTCGGCGACGCCGCCAAGAAGGAAGCCGGCTTCTTGATGAACGCCCTCAATTATCGCCATCCGATCGTCGCGGAGTTTGGGGGCGAGTCCGACACGGTCACCGCCGGCCTGACCCAGGCGATCACCTGGCAATATCACAAGCTGATCCCGCCCAAGGACGGAAAGGGGACCATCGCCCTGGCGTTTGACGACGGCGACCCCGCGGTGATCGAGGCCAAAAGGCATCGGGGGACGGTGGTCCTGGTCGCCACGTCGGCCGACATTGGCTGGACGACCTGGCCAATCCATAAGAGCTACCCCCCGATCATGCAGCAGATCTTTCTCCGCGCGGCCGCGGGGCGGCTCGAACAGCGCAACATTCGCGTGGGCGAGCCGTTCGACCAGTCGTTTCCGGCCTCGGGCGTGGCCGCGCCGGTTTCGATCACGACCCCTTCGGGCAAGACGGTTTCCGCCAAGCTCACGGCCGTTGGAGGGTTGGGCCAGCTCCATTTCGAGCAAACCGACCTGGCCGGTCGCTACGAGGCCCGGATCGGCCCCCCGCTGAGCGTGGTCTCGTCGTTCGCGGCCAACCCCGACCCGTCGGAAAGCGACCCGGCCAAGCTCGATCGCTCGGGTTTGGCGGCCGTGTTCGGCACCCTGAACGTGGTTTACGTGACCGGCTCGAACGAGCTGGCGCTCGACCCGGGCTCGGTCGGCCACCGTGGCGAGCTCCATCGGCCACTGCTGGAGGGGCTGTTGATTCTCCTGTTGCTCGAGTCGCTGCTCGCCTGGAAATTCGGCCGGGGGCCATCGCGAGCGAGGGGGGCCCGGACATGACGACGGCGGCTGGACCTTGGTTTTCACGAGATCGCCGGCCTCGCTTGGCCATCGGGAGAACGACGTGATCGATTGGCTGTTGGAAAAATTGGCCGACCGGCTGGGAGTCGCGTCCCCGTCCGCGGGGGAGGCGATCAGCCCGCGGATCCGGTTCGATCAACCCTGGCCGCAGTGGCTGTTGGTGCTCACGGCCCTGGGCTCGGTCGCGCTGGTGATCTGGCTCTATCGCCGGG
Source organism: Planctomycetota bacterium (assembly GCA_021808995.1). GTDB lineage: Bacteria > Planctomycetota > Planctomycetia > Isosphaerales > Isosphaeraceae > JAKBAP01. The sequence goes on from JAKBAP010000011.1 coordinate 8,586, forward strand.
AAACGGGTGCTCGGCCTGGGTATCGAATGATACTGGCGGGGCTGCGGATCGGCGTGATCCTGCTGGCGATGTTCATGCTCTCGGAGGCGGTGCTGTCGGTCGAGCGGACGGGGCTGCCCTATCTGACCATCCTGATCGACGATTCCGCGAGCGGTCGGATCGCCGACCAGTACGCCGATCCCAAGATCAAGGCCGGCCTCGACGCGCTCGTGGCCAAGGGGCGGGCGCGAGGCGTGGCGTCCGAGACGACGATCGCCCCGACCTCGCGGCTCGAGCTCGCGCGGGCGCTCTTGCTGCGGGACGACGCGAAGCTTATCAGGGAACTCGAGCGTCAGCACAAAGTGCGGATTTACCGGGTTTCGACCGCCGCCCGGCTTCTGGCCAAGGTCGACCGAACCCAGGACGTTCCCCGCGCGGTCGAGCTGGTTCGCGGGCTCGAGCCTGGCGGCGCTGAGTCTCGGCTGGGGGACGCCCTCAAGCAGGTCTTGACCGAGCTACGAGGCGCTCCCCCGTCGGCCATGGTGTTGCTCAGTGATGGGCGGACCACCGACGGCGAATCACTCACCAAGGCCGCCGAGGGGGCCGCGCGCAAGGGGGTCCCCATCTACGCCGTCGGACTGGGAAGCGCCGAGCCCGCCCGCGACGTGGAACTCGGCGAGCTCCTGGTCGACGACGTCGTTTTTGTCGACGACGCCGTCCGGTTCCAGGTCAAGGTGTCGGCTCGTGGATTCGCGTCCGACCCCCTGCGGCTGCGGCTCAAGGAGCGAGATCCCAGCTCGGCCGACCCCAAGGCCGAGCGCGAGCTCGAATCGATCGAGATTCCAGCCCCTCTCGACGGCCAGCCCAGGAAGGTCGAGCTGATCCATCGACCCCGGACAACCGGAACCCGAGGCTACATCGTCGAGGTCGACCCACTCCCTCGCGAGCTTCAGACGGCCAACAACCGGATCGAACGCACCGTCGTGGTGCGCAAGGAGAAGCTCAAGGTCCTCCTGGTCGACGGCGAGCCTCGCTATGAGTATCGGTACGTGAAAAACTACCTCGAGCGCGACGAGACGATCGATCTGTCGGTCGTCTTGCTCTCGTCCGACCCCGAGTACAGCGATCAGGATCGGTCGGCCTTGCCGACGTTTCCCGCCTCCAAGGAAGATCTCCACGCCTATGACGTGGTGCTTTTGGGCGATGCGGACACGGGCTTTCTCTCCCAGACGCAGATGACCAATCTGGTCACCTTCGTCACGGAAAAAGGGGGGGGAGTGCTGTTCATCGCGGGCGATCTCTACAACCCCCTGTCCTACAAGGGGACGCCGCTGGAGCTCTTGCTGCCGTTTGAGCTCTCCGACGCGCGGAATCCGACGGCCGCCGGGCTAGCGGTGCCATCGTTTCGCCCCGAGCTAACGCTCGAGGGGCGAGCCTCCCCGATTTTTCGCTTTGGCGACGACGATGCCTCGAGCACTCGCGTCTGGCTGGGGCTGCCCGAGCTCTACTGGTATTTCGAGGCACCCCGGAAAAAGCCGGCCGCCCTCGTCCTGGCCGAGCATCCCACGGCGATGGGCTCCGACGGCAAGCTCCCCTTGGTTCTGTACCAGTTCGTGGGGGCGGGAAAGTCGATGTTTCACGCCTTCGACGACACCTGGCGCTGGCGGTTCCGCACCGGCGATCAGTATTTCGGCCGGTTCTGGGTCCAGACCGTGCGGTTCCTGGCGCGCTCGCGGCTGGCCGGTCAGCGCCAGGCTGAGCTCCAGACCGACCGCCGTCGTTATGAACGGGGCAAGCCGATCGAATTTCGCGCGCGGTTCCCGAACCCCGCGCTGGCGCCGGGGGGCGATCTGACCGTCGAGGTCGCGCGTGGCGGCCAGGGCTCGCGAAAGATCACTCTCAAGCTCGTCCCCGGCTCGCGGAACGTGTTCGAGGGGGTGCTTCCCCAGGCCGCCGAGGGGGATTACGAGGCCCGCCTGCTCCCCCCTCCGGTGCTCGAGGGTCCGATTCCGACCACGAGCTTTCGAGTGGAAGCGCCCGTCGGGGAGTTCGAACATATCGAAATGAACCAGGCCGAGCTCATGCGCGTGGCCGAGGCCACGGGCGGAAAATACTACTCGCCCCTGGCCGTGGAGACGCTGCTGGGCGACCTGCCGAAGCCATCCAAGGTCCCCCTCGACACCGATCCTCCGATCACGCTCTGGAATTCGTGGCCGGTCTTCACGCTCTTCCTGATCCTGATCACGCTTGAGTGGGTTTTGAGAAAACGTCGACAAATGGTATGAGTATTAGAGTCGTCTCGACCGTCGTGGAACCATCACCTCGGGCGCTCCGGAGATCGCGATGAACCAGGACCAATTGACCGCCCGGATCGCGGGGTTGCGTGGACAGGCCAGGCGTCTGATCGCCATGCATGGGCTGTCGTGGCTGGTCGCGTGGCTGGTCCCCGCGATCGTCTTCGCGTGCGTGCTCGACTGGGTTTTTCAGCTCGATTCGATCATTCGGGCCGCGCTCCTGACCACGCTCTTGGCGCTTGCGATCGGGCTGGGCTGGCGGTTGGTGCTCCGGCCGCTCCTGGTTCGGTTCGCGAATCTCGACGCCGCGTTCCTGATCGAGAAGCGCTGGCCTGGGCTCGAGGATCGGCTTGCGTCGACGGTGCAGTTCTCGCGAATCACGACCGACGGCGGCGGGCTCGATGGTTCACGCGCCCTTCGCGAGGCGACGATCAGCCAGGCGCTCGCCGAGACCAGCGTGCTCGATTTTCGCGAGGTCATCGATCGCCGGCCGGTGCGAAAGGCGATCGCCCTGGGGGCCTGTTCCCTGGCTTTCGCCGGTCTGCTGGCCGTGGGAGCGCCCCGGGCGGCCCGAATCGCGATGGCCCGGCTGCTGCATCCCTTTGGCGGGCCTGCCTGGCCGAAACTCACTCACCTGGTTCTCGACTCGGCACACACGACGCTGAAGGTCGCCCGCGGAGACGCGTTCACCCTTGCCGTCAAGGTGGCGCCTGGGGATCGGATACCGAGCGCGGCCAAGGCCTCGTACCGATTCGCCGACGGCGAGGAAGCCGGAGAGGCGCTCCGGTTCGTCGAAGGGGGCGAATTCCGGGGCCGGCTGGAGTCGGTCAATCAGCCGTTTCATTTTTCGGTCGTGGCGGGCGACGATTCGGAATCGATTCGCGACGTCGCCGTGCGTGTTGTCCCGCCGCCGGGGGTCAAGTCCCTCGCCGTCCGGCTGGTGACGCCCAAATACACCGGGCTAGGGGTACAGACATTGGCCCCTGGGCTCACCCAAATCCGCGCCCTCGAGGGGACTCGGATCGAGCTCGAGGGAACCGCCAGCAAGCCGCTCGAGCGCGTCGAGCTGGCCCTGGGCGAGGGAGCGACTAAGACCCCGGCGACCCTGGACCCGGCCGGGCTCGGATTCACCGCCGGGTTTCCACTGGCGGCCAACGGGGCGTTCTGGTTCGACCTGCTTGATCGCGAGGGCTTTCGCAATCGCGAGGCCGACCGTTTCGAGGTCCGCGTCTTCCCCGACGAAGCCCCCCGCGTCCAGATCGAGGAACCGCGGACCGACCGCGACGTCCCGGAGGGGGCGTCGATCGCCATCAAGGCGACCCTGGACGATGACTTTGGCTTGCACTCGTCGCGGCTCGTCTATCGAATCGCGGGGGGGGATTCCGAACCGAGGGACGAAGCCGCCGTCCCCCTCTGGGCTCCCAGGCAACAGACCACCGAGCCCGGGCTGGGAACTCCCTACGTCAAACATCAGGAGGTCCAGTATCTTTGGCCGCTGGCCCCGCTCAAGGCCGCGGTCGGATCGGTGATCACCTTTCATGTCGACGCCCGTGATTTCGACACGCTCAAGGGGCCAAAGACCGGCAAGAGCCGCGAGATCCGGCTGCGGATCGTCTCCAAGGACGACGCCAATCGCCAGTTCGACGACGCCCGCCGTGAGCTCCGGGAAGAGATCTCTCGCCTGCTCAACATGCAAAACCAGGCCCTGGACCCCGTCGAGCGAGGGGTGAAGTCGCTCGAGGAGCCCAAGCCGGCCAGCGCGAAGACCCGGGACGACATCAAGAACGCCGCGATGATTCAGCGCCAGGTTAGCGGCCGGCTCGCGAACCGCGACGAGGGGCTGGCCGCCCGATTGCGGCGAATGCTGGAGGATCTGACGAATTTCAAGCTTCAGAATCCCGACGCCCAGAAACAGCTCGAGGAAATGCTTGGGAAGGTCGGCCAGTTGCGGGATGAGCGGTTGAGCCCGGCCGAGCAAGGGCTGTCTCGAGCCTCCAAGAGTCTCGAGGCCGAGCCGGCGGCCGCGCCAACCAAGCCCGCCAAGGACGCCCTGGCCGAGGCGCGGGACAATCAGCGGGCGATCGCCGGTGAGCTCAAGAAAATGCTCGATGGGCTCTCGGAGTTCGAGACCTACCGGGGCGTGGTCAAGGATGCCCAGGAGCTGCTCAAGCAGCAAGAGCAGGCGATGAAGCAGACCGCCGACGTCGCCGCCAAGCCCGACACGGTCGGCAAGGCCCCCGAGGAACTCCCCGCCGAGCGTAAAAGCGAAATGGCCGAGCTCGCCTCGAAACAGGCGCAGGTCGGCAAGGGGCTCGGCGGACTGATGGAACGGATGGCCGAAATGGCCAAGCGACTCGACGAATCCGACCCCCTCGCCGCCTCGGGACTTCGTGAATCGGCCGCTCGCGCCGACCGCCAGGGGACCGCGGGCAAAATCGCGGACGCCGCCGGAAAAATCGAAAAGAATCAGATGGGTCAGGCCCAGAAAAGCCAGGAACAGGCGCGCGACGATCTCCGGGAACTGGTCGACTCGATCCAGAATCGCCGCGAACGCGAGCTGACCAGGCTCGTCAAGGAGCTCAAGAACGCCGAGGCCGAGCTCGAGAAAACTCGTGCTCGGCAGGCTCAAAACCTCAAGAAAACCCGCGCCGCCCGGGACATCGCCGACCCCGTGAAACGCAAGGAAGAGCTGCGAAAACTCGCCAAGGAACAGGCCCAGATCAAGAAGGACCTGGAACGCCAGCTCCAGAAGCTCGCCAAGCTCAACGCCGGCGGCGCGGAGCGGGCCGGGCGAAACGCCCAGGGCAAGATGGACCAGGCCCAGGGCGAGCTCGACGACGACCAAGGGGACGAAGCGGGTAAAAAGGAGGAAGAGGCCCTTGCCGATCTCGACGACGCCCAGGACGAGCTCGAACAAACCCGCAAGGACGCCGAGGAACAGCTCGCCGTTGAACAGCTCGCCAGGATGGGCGACCAGCTCAAGTCGCTCGCCGAGCGCCAGGCCAAGGTTGTCACCGAGATCCAGGATTACGAGCGGACCCAGGCTGCCGGGAAGCTCTCGATCGCCCAGCGGGCCGGCGTCCGGGGCCTGGGTCAGGTGCAGTCGGGGCTGAGGGATGAAACCGGTGAAATGATTGAGAAGCTCGAGGGGGCACCGGTTTTCGCGCTTACCCTCCGCCGGGCGGCCGCTAAAATGGAAGAGGCGGCCAAGCGACTCCAGGAAATCAAGCCCGACTCGGCCGCCCAGGCGGCCGCCCAGGACGCGAGCGACCGATTCAAGCAGCTCATCGAGTCGCTCAAGCCCGACTCTGGCGGGCAGGGACAAGGTCAGGGGGGAGGCGGCGGAGGCGGCGGAGGCGGAGCGGGGGGCCAAGGGGGCGACGGCATCCCGGCCACCGCCCAGCTCAAGATGCTCAAATCGCTCCAACAAGAGATCAACGAGAAAACCGAATCCTTCGACGAACTGAAACGCCGAGACAAGAAGCTCACGCCCGAACAGACGCGCGAGATTAAGCGACTCGCCGACGACCAAGGGGTCCTGGCCGATCTGGTTCGCGACCTTACCCGACCCCGACGCGACGATGGAGAGGAATAGACCCATGCCAATCAGCAGATGGACCATCCTGATCGTGGCCTTCCTTCTCGCGACCGTACTCCCCAGCGCGGCCTGGGCACGGCAGGCCAAGCCGGAAAAGGACGACGCCCTGGACTCGCTCATCGAGAAGCTCGGCGGGCCCGCCCAGGATCAGCCCGCCAAGGACGCGAAGGCCAAGAAAACCGGGTCCCCCGCTCCGAAAGGCGAGACCGCGAAACCGCCCAGCGCGGACCAGCCCAAGGCCCCGGCGAACCAGATACCGGCCAACGACCAGGAGCTCGATTCGCTGCTTGAGAAGCTGGGCGAAACCAAGGACGCGCCCGAGGCCGCCGAGAACCGCCAGCGCGGCGGCTCCCCCCCGGCCGGCGAGCCCCCCGCCAAGCCCAAGCCCGACGCGGTCGGCGGCAAGGACAAGGAAATCGACCAACGGCTCGAGGAATACACGGGCCGAAAACGCAAGCGCAAGGACGACGACCAGGAACGTGGCGGGGCGGTCGGCGAGATGATCAAGGAAATGCGCGAAGTTGAGAAGCGGCTCGGCCAGCCCGATACCAGCGAGCCCACGCGAACCCGCCAGAAAGAGATCGTCAAGCGGATCGACAAGATGATCGAGCAAGCGCGGCAGTCCGGGTCGACGCAGCGGCAAATGACGATGCAAAAGACGCGCCGGCAAGGGAACCAGCAAGGTCAAGGCGATCAGCCAGGCGCTCAGGCCCAGGGTGCCCCGCCGAGCAAGCCAGCCCGGCCGACGACGACCCACTCGAAGGCCAATGGCAAGGAAATCTGGGGGCATCTCCCGGCCGAGCTGAGGCAGGTCATGGAGAACAGCTTCAAGGAATCCGATCTCCCGGCCAAGGCCGAGATCATCGGCCGTTACTTTCTGTCGGTCGGCAAGGGGCGATTGAATCGAGAGGACTAATCGGATGATGAAACCTCGGTCGAAACTCCCTCGCGGCGCGATCGCGCTTCTGGCGGGCTGGGTTGGGTTCTGGGGTGTTGCTCGCGCACAGGGCCAGCCGGCGGCGAAATCGGCCCCCGAGCAGGCCCCCGCCAAATCCGCTCCCAAGGCCCAGGCGGTCGATGGATTTGGCGAGGCCCGCCGGGGCGACGTGCCCGAGGGCACCCTGCTCATGATGACCGCCGACACCGACCAGGCGATCAAGAGCGGCCTCACCTGGCTCGCGCGGGCTCAGAACGCCGACGGTTCGTTTGGCGTCGGTGCCTATAAGGGCAATATCGCCGTCACCAGCCTGGCAGGGCTGGCCTTCATGTCGGCGGGCTCGAGCCCCGGGCGCGGACCGTATGGCGCGGCCCTCGATCGCGCGATCGCCTATGTCATGGACAACACCTCGCCCGCCGGCTTTATCGCCGTCGTCGGCTCGTCGACCCACGGACCCATGTACTCGCATGGATTCGGAGCCCTCTTCCTCGCCGAAGCCTACGGCACCACCCATCGCCCCGAAATCCGCGAGAAACTCCAGAAGGCCGTCCGTCTGATCATCGACACCCAGAATAACGAAGGGGGCTGGCGCTATCAGCCCATCCGTCGGGACGCCGATTTATCGGTCACGATCTGCCAGATCAACGCCCTTCGCGCGGCCCGCAACGCCGGCATCTTCGTCCCCAAGGAAACCGTCGATGCCTGCCTTCGATACGTCAAGCGATCCCAGAACCCCGACGGCGGCTTTCGCTACATGCTCCAAGGGGGCGCGAGCGCGTTCCCACGCTCCGCCGCTGGCGTCGTCGCGCTCCAGAGCGCGGGCGAGTACGACTCACGCGAGGTCAAGGACGGCGTGGCCTATCTCAGGCAATACACCCGCGAAATCAAGCTCGGAAACCGCTACAGTCACTATTTTTATGGCCATTACTACGCCGCCCAGGCAATGTGGCTCCGCGGAGGGGCGGACTGGAACGACTGGTACCCCGCCATCCGCGACGAACTCCTGAAACGGCAATCCGCGGCCGGTTACTGGACCGACAGTATCTGTAACGAATACGGCACCGCGATGGCGCTCATCATCTTGCAAATTCCCAACAACTACCTGCCGATCTTCCAACGATGAACCAGCCCGGCCGACTCGCTCGTGGCCTCGTCACCCGCCAAGCGCGCCTCCGCGCGCTGGTGGTGGCCATGACGCTGGGGCTCGGCTGCGCCCCAGGACTCGGAAACTGCGCGGAGCCAAGCTTTCGGGCGGTCACCATTGATGGCAACACCACGACCGGCCGACTCGCGTCCCTGCGCGATGGGCGGCTCGTCATCGAGGGCCCGGGGGGTAGGAAAACCGAGATCCCCTGGAAGCGCCTGGTCATCCTCGAGCGCGACACGCCCGCCCCGGTCCCCTCCCCGGATCGCGAGCAGATCGCGCTTCCCGATGGCGACTGGCTGGCGCAGATCGCCCTGGGCACGACCACCGACGCCAGCCTGGAGGTCCAATCCGACCCTCTTGGAAAGCTGACGCTTCCCATCGAATGCGTGGTCGGTGCCATCCTATCGCCACCGGCTCAGTCAACCGAATTCGAGGCGCTTCGTACCCGCCTCGCGGCCGAGCCCCGCGCCAGCGAAATTGTCTGGCTCAAGAACGGTGACTCCCTCACTGGCGGCTTCCTGGGCCTGAACGAACAGAAGCTCCGGCTCCGCGTCGCCGGCAAATCCATGGACCTCGATCGCGCCGGGGTGGTCGCGGTTGGCTTCGACCCCAGCCTGGCGGCTTACCCCGTCGCCGCGATCGACGGCGAGCTCGTCCTTCGCGACGGCAGCCGACTGGGCGTGACCGGTCCCAGTCTCGACGATGGCTCGATCAAGGCCACCACGCGATTCGGCCAGATCATCAAGGTCGGGCTGGGCGAGGTCATCCGCCTGCGAGCGCGAACCCCCGCCGTCGTCTTCCTGACCGACCGCAAGCCGGAACGGACGGATTATGTGTCGTACATCGGCCCCACCCGGCCATTTCGAGCCGACCGAACCGTTGACGGCCAACCGCTTCGGCTGGCGGGGCAATTTCACGACCGCGGCCTGGGCACCCAGAGCCGAACGTTCCTGGTCTATCGCATCGAGCCCGGCGACCTGCGGTTCCAGGCCTTGGTCGGCGTCGACGAGCGTGCGGGACCGCTCGCCAGCGTGGCCTTTCGGGTGCTGGTCGATCGCCGGGAGGGCTTTCACTCGAACCCCCTCTCCGAACACGATGCCCCCAAATCCATCGACGTCGACTTGACCGGCGGGAAGTACTTGATTCTGATCACCGAATTCGGCGAACGTGGAGATGTCCGCGACCTTGCCGATTGGGTCGAGGCCCGGATCATTCGCTGAACACCTCAATGCGAGATCGATCATGAGCAGCCGAGCGGGCGCGGGCGTCGAGTCTGGCGAACGGCTCCGCGACCTGGCCCACATCGCCTCGTCCGTCGGCCATCACCTGATTAATAGCTATAGCTCGGTCGTGAGCAACGCGGAGATGCTCCGCTCGACCACGGGTTCGAACACCACCTCGCCAGACGCGGCGGCCCTGGCCGGCTCGATCGTCTCGACAGCGCTCGAGGCTTCGCGCGTTGCCCGCTCGCTGATCGCCTGGACTCGCGACGCTACCCGGCATGAAGCGGCCGGAACCCCCCTCGCCCAGGAGGTCGACCTCCCGAGCTTGATCCAGGAGGTCGTCGAATCGGAACGTGCCTACGGTCCCGCCAACATTGATTGGCGACTCGATCTGAGGAGAACTCGCCTGCTCGTGGCCGATCCCGGCCACCTTGAATCGATGCTCCGGGCACTCGCGCGAAACGCGGTCGAGGCTCTCGATGGCCAGCCGGGATTCGTGGCCTATCGGACCGGGATCGACGCGAGCGACTGGATGTTTGTCGAAATCGAGGACAATGGCCGGGGAATGACCGGCGACGTGCTCAATCGCGCGACCGAGCCGTTCTTCACGACCAAGTCGGGCCACGCGGGTGTCGGCCTGACCATCGCCCAGGGAATCTGGAGGCGGCACCAGGGAACGATGGCGATCGAGAGCCGGGTGGGGCAGGGGACGATGGTTCGCCTGGCCCACCCTCCCGTTAACCCCAGCCCGCGGCCCACGAACCGAGGCGACGTGAGACGCCTCTGAACACGGGCGGGCTCGGAATGCTAAGATGCCCCGTCACTCTCTGAACCAAGGGCGGGGATCGAGCGCATGATCGTGATCATCGACTACGGAATGGGTAACCTGCGGAGCGTCCAGAAGGCGATCGAGGCCGTGGGTTCGGCGGCGGAGATCACCAGCGACCCCGACCGCGTCGCGATCGCTTCCAAGGTCGTGCTCCCTGGCGTGGGGGCGTTTTCGGACGCCATGGCCGAACTCCGCCGCTCCGGGCTCGATCAGGCCTTTCGCGAGGCGGTCCGATCCGGAAAACCCTGCCTCGGCGTTTGCCTGGGGCTTCAGTTGCTCTTCGACGCAAGCGAGGAGGACGGCCTCCATCAAGGCCTGGGCCTGATCCCCGGACGGATCGTTCGATTCCCCGCCCGACCCGGCGTCAAGGTCCCCCACATGGGCTGGAATACCCTCCGGATCCTAAGACCAGCCCCCCTCCTGGCCGGCCTCGACGACCAGCCGTCGGTCTATTTTGTTCACTCTTATTACGCGGTCGCCACCAATCCCACCATCGTGGCCGCGGAATCGGATTATCCCGATCCCTTCCCCGCCGTGGTCTGGCGTGATAATCTCACCGCCTGTCAATTCCATCCCGAAAAGAGCCAATCCGTCGGCCTGAGAATGTACAAGAATCTCGTGGACCAATAATCGCGGCGACGAGGACCCATTATGTACGCTCTCAAGCGCATGGCGGCCTTTGGCATCGACTTTGCCGTGGTCTTCGTCCCGTTGGGCGCGTTCATCGAGTATTTCCTCTCCTCGGGACCTCTCCGACTCCCCGGGCCGCTCGGCCGGATGGCGGGGATGTGGATCTGGGGAGCGTCATTGCTCGCGCCCGCGATCGTCAACGGCATCCTGACCGGGCTGTTCGGTTGTGGGCTTGGCAAGCTGGTGATGTTCCTTCGCGTGAAGGATTCCGGCGGCGACCCTCCCGGGATCGCCCAGGGGATCCTTCGCGAGATCGTCAAGCTCATCTCGATGAGCTTCTTTTTCCTTGGACCGATCTACGCGCTTCAGGGCCTGGTCGCTCGCGGCCGGACGTTTTACGACGACTGGATGGATCTCGACGTGGAGGATCTTCGTCCCCACGGCCTGACCGAAACCCAGAAAAACTACCGTAAATACATGCGGGAACAGGCCCGGAAAGCCAGGCGGTGATCACGCTCGGCGGCCCGGGCACGAACATCGACCTGGACCCGATGATCCCGGCCTGACCCGAGTCGGTCCTTGCGAGCGCTCGTGGGACGGTATAGATTGGGTGAGTCGTGTCGAGCCTTTGTCATTTGGTGAAGCCCATGCAAGTCATCCCAGCCATTGATCTGCGCGGGGGTCGGTGCGTGCGGCTCAAGCAAGGCGATTTCGAGCAAGAGACGGTTTTCGGCGACGATCCGGCGGCCATGGCCGCGCTCTGGGAATCGCAAGGGGCGTCACGGATTCATCTGGTCGACCTGGACGGGGCGAAGAGCGGTCGGCCGGTGAACGTCGCGGCGGTTCGAGCGATCACGCGGGGAGTCAAGATCCCCTGCCAGCTCGGGGGGGGGGTTCGCGACCGCGCGACGATCGCGGCGTGGCTTGACGCGGGTCTCGATTGGCTTGTGGTCGGCACCCAGGCTCTCCGCGATCCGGAGTGGTTCGAAGCCATGGCCCACGAATTCCCCGGTCGCCTCGTCCTGGGTCTGGACGCGCGGTCGGGCCGGGTCGCGGCCGAAGGTTGGCTTAAGGTCTCGGAGGTGCGGGCGGTCGACCTCGCCCTGCGATTCGATCGGCTCCCTCTGGCCGCCGTGATCTATACCGACATCGCCCGCGACGGCATGCTCCAGGGTCCGGATCTCGACGGGACCCTTGAACTCGCCCAGGCGCTCAAGACCCCGGTGATCGCGTCGGGCGGGGTCGGATCGCTCGCGGATCTCGAGCGGCTCTCCAGCCTTCCCATCCTGGGCTGCATCGTCGGGCGAGCCTTGTACGACGGTCGATTTTCCCTGGTCGAGGCGGTTCAGGCGGGGTGTGCGAGCCCCGATTGAGCCCAGGATTTCGTGATGTCCCGATCTCGGCGCGTCCGAGGGTTCGTTCCGAGCCCAGCGCCAATTCATTGAGTTTCTCAATTCGATCGAGGGGAGTATCGCGCCATGCCGATGACCTATCATCTCACCGACATTCGGAACGTCGCGCTCGCGGGACATGGGGCGTCGGGCAAGACGAGTCTTGCCGACGCCCTTCTTTTCACCGCCGGCGCGACCATCCGCAAGGGCTCCGTCGACGACGGGACAAGCGCTCTCGACGTCGACGAGGAAGAAAAACGCAGGCACTTCACCATCGACTGCCACCTTGGGCACCTCGCGTGGGACGGCAAGCAGGTCCACCTGATCGACACCCCTGGATATCCTGACTTCATTGGCAGCGCCCTGAGCGCGCTCGCGGCCGTGGAGAACGTTGTCGTGGCCGTCTCGGGCCCTTCCGGAATCGAGGTCAACACCAGGCGTGTCTTTCAGGAGGCCAGGAAGCTCGGCCTGGGTCGGTTCGTCGTCGTCACCAAGATGGACGCCGACAACGTCGACTACCGCGGCGACCTGGCCGCCATTCGCGAATCGTTTGGCGTCGAATGCGTTCCCTTCAACGTGCCCATCGGGCAGGGACCCTCGTTTTCGGGCGTGATCGACGTCGTTAAATCCCACGAGGTCGACCCCCCCGCTTGCCCCCTCCCACCCACGGAAGCCTATCGGATGGTCGTCGAGCAGATCGTCGAGCTCGACGAGGACCTCATGATCCGTTATCTCGAGGGGGAAACCATCCCGCCCGACGAGCTTCGCGAGGCGGCCCACGCCGCCATCGCCCAGGGCAAGCTGGTCCCCGTCCTCTGCGTCTGCACCCGAAAGGATCTCGGACTCCCCGAGCTCCTCGACTTGATCGCGACCTGTGGCCTCTCACCCAACGACGTTCACCGCTATGGCCGCCGGGGCGCTGAGGCCGAGGCCCCCGAGGAGGAGATCCTCCCCACCGAGGACGGAACCCTGGTCGCCCAGGTCTTCAAGACCGTCAACGATCAGTTCATGGGCAAGCTCAGCTATCTCCGCATCCTCTCCGGCCGCGTCACCCCGGAGACCACCCTCGTCAACCTCCGCGGTGGCAAATCGGCCAAGGCCGGGCATATCTATGTCTTGCAGGGGAAACAGCAGGAAGAAGTCGCCGAGGCGATCGCCGGCGACATCATCGCCATCGCCAAATTCGACGACCTTCACGTTTCCGACACCGTCTCGAACGTCGGCGGCGGCACCACGGTCCCCCAGCTTCGCGTGCGCCCGATCCATTTCCCGATGCCCATGGTCCCCCGGGCCGTCCAGCCCAAGGCCCGCGACGACGAGGCCAAGATCTCCGCCGGCCTCGCCAAGATCGCCGACGAGGACCCTACCTTCTCCATCCGCCGCGACGCCCAGACTCATGAGCTCGTGATCTCGGGAATGAGCGATCTCCACCTCGACGTCATCCAGCAGCGGCTGAAACATCGGCACAAGCTCGAAATGAACACCCACGTGCCCCAGGTGCCCTATCTCGAGACCATCACCGGCGAGGCCGAGGCCAGCCACCGCCATAAGAAACAAACCGGCGGCCGAGGCCAGTTCGCCGAGGTCCACCTTCGCGTCCGCCCACGCGCCCGCGGCGAGGGCTTTCACTTCGTCGACGCGGTCAAGGGAGGAACGATTCCCAACCAGTTCATCCCGGCCGTCGAAAAGGGCGTCCGTGAACAGATGGAAAAGGGGATCATCTCGGGCAACCACGTCGTCGATTTCGAGGTCGAGGTCTATTTCGGCAAGGACCATCCCGTCGATAGCTCGGAGCAAGCCTTCAAGACCGCCGCCGCGACGGCCTTTCGCAAGGCATTCGAACAGGCCCGGCCCGCCTTGCTCGAACCCATCGTCAATATCGAGATCAGCGTCCCCAGCGAGAAATTCGGCGATATCTCCGCCGACCTCTCCACCCGCAGGGGTCACATTATCGGCATGGACTCGGCCCCCGGCGGGCTGCAAATCATCCGCGCCCAGGTTCCCCTCGCGGAGGTCCTCACCTACGCCTCCCAGCTCAAGTCCATGACCGCCGGCCAGGGCTCGTTCACCATGGAGTTCAAATCCCACGACCCCGTCCCACCCAACATCCAGGCCCAGATCGTCGACCGCTATAAAAAGTCCCGGGCCGGTATCGAAGAGGAATAACTCACTCTCCGAACATCGGACCCTTGACCTCGGCGTTTCAGGCGCGACAGTGTACACGTAGTCGTCAAGGGATGGTGGTTCCAGGGATCACTCCCATCGTCCTTTCCATCGGAGCACCCTGATGATCATCCCCGTCTTGCGCTATCGCGAAGCACTGAAGGCGATCGACTGGCTGGGCGAGGCGTTTGGCTTCGAGACGCACGCTGTTTACGCCGACGGCGAGATCGTCATGCATGCCGAGCTTTCGCTCGCGGGCGGGATGATCATGCTGGGTTCGATGGTCGAGACGGACCTCGGCCGGATGATGAAACAGCCCGACGAGATCGGCGGGTTCGTAACCCAGTCGATCTACGTCGTGGTGCCCGACCCCGACGCCGTCTACGAACGTGCGAAGGGGTCGGGCGCGAAGATCGATCGCGAGCCCGTCGACCAAGCTTACGGCGGGCGTGACTTCGCCTGTCGCGACCTTGAGGGGCACCTCTGGAGCTTCGGGAACTACGACCCTCGCCGTGAGTGAGGGTCGTAGCCCTTAAGCCGGCTCACACCGTCGCGGGCGTGAGATCCTCGTGGTGGATACTGCCATTCTGGTAAGACGCGCCGAGGATATTCGTCGCCAGGGCCGACTCGCCATGCTGGCTGAGATCCAGGCCGATTGACTCTTGCTCGGGCGTGACTCGCAGCGGGATGACCAGGTCGGTGAGCTTGTACAGCAACCACGCGCCCACGAAAGAATGCACCATCACGATCACAAGAGCGAGAAGGTGGTACAGGAACGTCTGATAGTGCCCCGAGGTCAGGCCAACATCCTTGGCGAACACGCCGGTGAGGATCATCCCAACCATCCCGCCGACGCCATGGCAAGGAAAGACGTCCAGAGTGTCGTCGAGCGACGACTTGGTCCGCCAGTGGACGGCTAGGTTGCTGACCACGCTGGCGACGACGCCGATCACGATTGACTCGCGAACGGTCACGAAGCCGGCCGCCGGCGTGATCGCCACCAGCCCCACGACCGCGCCGATGCAGGCCCCCATCGCCGAGGGCTTCGCCCCCTTCATCCAGTCAAAGAACATCCAGGCCAACATCGCGGCCGCGGAGGCCGTGTTAGTCGTCGCGAACGCCGTCACCGCCAGCGGAGACGCCCCAAGGGCCGAGCCGGCGTTAAAGCCAAACCAGCCAAACCACAGCATCCCCGTCCCAAGGATCACGAACGGAACGTTCGCGGGCTCATGCGACTGATTGGCCAGATGGCTGCGCCGGCGTCCCAGGATCATCGCGCCCGCCAGCGCCGCGAAACCCGCCGACATATGAACCACCGTCCCACCCGCGAAGTCCTTGACCCCCCACTTGTAGAAGATCCCATCCGGGTGCCACGTCCAGTGAGCGAGAGGCGCGTAGATCACCAGGCTGAAGAGCACGATGAAACAAAGGTACGCCGAAAACCGCACCCGCTCCGCGAACGACCCCGTGATCAAGGCCGGCGTGATGATCGCGAACTTGAGCTGAAACATCGCGAACAAGAGCAGCGGAATCGTCGGCGAAAGCTTGGCGTTCGTCAGCTCGCCCACCCCGTCGAACATCAGAAACGTGAGCGGATTCCCGATCAGCCCCCAACCCCCGACGTCGTCGCCAAAAGCCAGGCTGAATCCCAGGACGACCCAGACCAGACTCATGATCCCCAGCGCGACCAAGCTCTGAAGCATCGTCGAGACGACGTTCTTGAAGCTCACCATCCCGCCATAAAAGAAAGAAAGACCCGGCGTCATGAGCAAGACCAAGCCCGACGCCGTCAGCATCCAGGCGACATCGCCCGAATTCACTTCGCCCCCCTTGGGTTGATCCGTCGACCATCCCTTGGCAAATAATGCGAAAAAACACAGGAGGACGATCGCCAGGAACGGAAGCGTTGCGCGTTTCATATGCGTCTCTGCCGAAATAATGGGCACCAATTCAATCTCGCGCGATTGTTGCTCGTGTCCTCGATTGGGACGCGCGGAACGGTTCGCGGTTGCGTGTGACTCGCCCAAATCGTGTTGGGTACATCGATTCGGAGGCAGTCGCCGAGCACGACACAACTACCTGGAGCATCTTTCATACCAGCAGCGGTAAGACTTCTCGAAATCGCGACTACGACCGTGATCGCTCTCCCTTGCGGAACCAGCCGAGGTCGAGCTTGGAAGCGATACCAGACATCGCCTTGTTTGGCACATTCGGTGCCTCGATTCCGACCCTTGATGGCGGGGCGGTTCCGCGAGTTCCACCCATCGCCCCGCGCTGAGGACGTCCTTGAGTTCGCACCATGTCGGCCGGGCGACCCGTGATCGTGGGCGAATCGGATTCCTCATTGGGGGCGGGCCGAGGATCTCAGAGATAGTCCTCGCGGATCGGACAAAACACATCCAGGGCGACCGCGGGTCCACCCACGGCCTTGACGTGGTGGACCACGCCGCCAGGGATCCGCCACTTGTCGCCAGGGCCGACGATCCGGGTGACCTCGCCGATCGTGAATTCCAGCCGACCCTCGAGCAAGATCCCCATTTGCTCGTGAGGATGCGAATGCGGTTTCACCACCGATTCCGCCTCAAGGCGAATCACCGAGAGCATCATCCGCCAGCCCGCCGTCGTCTGGATCTCGACACCAGGGAAGATCACATGACGAGACCCCTCGTCAGCGCTGACAAAATAGGGGTCGGAGGTCGAGGGTTGGTCCTCGTCAGGCCTGGGATCGCCGTGGCTCATCGGAGATTCCCGTATTTCGTGGCGACCCAATTCCCGGTCTGTTCGATGAAGTTCTCACGGCTTACCTGATAGACCGAACTCAACGTGTCGTCGAGCTTCTCTTGACCCTTGAGCATCCCCGCGACAAACCTGGGAAAACCGCGCGAATAGGCCGGCGTCGAGAAGATCGCCTCGACAATCGCGAACCCGACCGCCTGGATGTCGCTCGCGGTGGTCTGATCCGTGTCGCCCAGGGCCGCGAGCGCCTTCGTGGGCCAACCCTGCTCCTGATTCGAGAGGGCCGTCTGGCGGATCTGACGATAATAGCCACTCCGAGGCTCGACCCGCGACGACAGATACGCACCCAGTCCCTTGCTCAGCCAGCGCGGGGTCTTGCCCGCCGCCGCGACATAGCCCGAACCAAACGATTCGACCACCAGACCCGCCAGGGTTCGCTCAGGCGAGCCCGACAGGCTCGCATCCTCGCCACGCTTCACGCGCGAGCGGGTCTTCTTGGCCGCGACCGGCTCTTCCTTACGTCCCCCATTCGGGTCAAAGGCCGCCACGTAGGGATGCTCGATCGCCATCCGCGACGTCGCCCCTTCCTCGGCGTCAAGGTCGCGACTCTCGACCGTGCGCGCGAACTCCACGAAATCCGATCGATTGATGAAAATGTAGATGCTCATTTTCTCGACTGGCTCGGGTACCGAGGGTCCAAGGATTCGTCGGAGTTGGGTGTATTCCGACTCGACGATCTTGAGCAGGTTTTTCACCCGCTCTTCCGGCAGGTTTGAGAATGCCATGAAGTGGTCGCCGGGAACGATTTCGGGGGTGAGCTTGGGATTGGCCTGTTTCCAGCGCTCGCGACCGGCGGCCACG
>JAKBAP010000329.1 GCA_021808995.1 Planctomycetota bacterium
AGGTCGGAACCGTCGTCGAGCACACCGTCAGCGAGGGGGACGGCCCGGTCAACGCCCTCGACGGCGCGCTCCGAAAAGCGCTCGAGAGCCATTTTCCCAGCCTTGGCGGCCTTCGTCTGGTCGATTACAAGGTCCGGGTGATCAACGCCCGTGCCGGTACCGCCGCTCGGGTGCGGGTGGTCATCGAAAGCCAGGACGACGACGACGTCTGGGGGACCGTCGGGGTCTCCGAAAACGTCATCGAGGCAAGCTGGCTCGCCCTGATCGATTCCTTTGAATACAAACTGGCCAAGGACCAGGGGGCGATCACCGCCTCCAGGAAAACCGTCGCCGCGTCTTGAGCCGGCTCCTCGCCCCATCGTGGCCCGAACGAACCCGTTGGCCCCGCGTTCTCGAACCCTCACTCGCGAGCCTTTTTCCGCATGAATCTCGCCGATCTGCCCAAACAATACGAGCCCCAGGGCGCCCAGGATCGCTGGTACGCCTTCTGGCTGGAAAAGGGCTATTTCCACGCCCAGCCCTCGTGCGATAAGCCCCCGTACTCGATCGTCATCCCACCCCCCAACGTTACCGGGGCGCTCCATCTCGGCCATGCCCTCAATAACACCATTCAGGACATCCTCTCGCGATGGCGGCGGATGCAAGGGTATGACGTCCTCTGGATGCCAGGCACCGACCATGCCGGGATCGCGACCCAGGCGGTCGTCGAAAGGCGCCTTTTCGAGGAAGAAAAAAAGACCCGCCACGACCTGGGCCGCGAAGAGCTGACAGCGCGGATCTGGGCGTGGAAAGACGAATACGAGAAGCGAATCCTGGGCCAGCTTCGCCTGATGGGCTGTTCGTGCGATTGGGAGCGAACCCGCTTCACGCTTGACGCGGTTTGCTCAAAGGCCGTCCGGGCCACGTTTTTCAGCCTCTTCAAGGCCGGCAAGATTCTCCGCGGCAAGCGGCTCGTCAACTGGGACGTCCAGCTCCGCACCGCGGTGGCCGACGACGAGATTTATTACGAGGAAACCGACGGCTCGCTCTGGACGATTCGCTACCCGGTCGTTGGAAGCGCGGGCGAATCGCTCCTGATCGCGACCACTCGCCCGGAAACCCTGCTGGGCGACACCGCGGTGGCCGTTCATCCCGAGGATCCTCGTTACAAACACCTGATTGGCGGCGAGGTCGAGGTCCCGCTCACCGGTCGCCGCGCGCCCATCATCGCCGACCCCTTGCTCGTCGATCCCAAGTTCGGAACCGGCGTCGTTAAGGTCACGCCCGCCCACGATCCGAGCGATTATCAAGCCGGCGTCCGCAACCGCTTACCGTCGATCAACCTGCTCAATCCCGACGGCACCTACAACGAAAACGCCGGCCCCTACGCCGGGCTCGCGCGGCAGGTCGTCCGCAAGCGCGTGCTCGCCGATCTCGAGGCCGCCGGCCTGCTCGCCAAGACCGAAGCCTACAAGGTCCGGCTCAATTTCTCGGACCGGAGCAAGACGCCGATCGAACCATATCTCTCCGACCAATGGTTCGTGCGGATGGGCGACGACGACGACGGAACACCGGGATTCGCCCAGCGAGCCATGGACGCCGTCACCTCGGGCCGGGTCGCCATCCACCCTGAACGGTATGCCAAGAGCTATCTCGACTGGCTTGGCGAAAAGCGCGATTGGTGCATCAGCCGCCAGCTCTGGTGGGGACACCGGATCCCGATCTGGCACGCGGCCGATCGCCCCGAAAGCGAACTCGAACGCGCCTTCGCCGGCCGCTCCGACGTCGTCTGGAGACGCTCCGAGACCGGCGGCTGGCTCGTCTCGTCCTTGGCCGATCTGTCCGGCGACGAGCTGGGTGCCGGCGGCCTTGACCAAGATCCCGACGTGCTCGACACCTGGTTTAGCTCGGCCCTCTGGCCCCATTCGACCCTGGGCTGGCCCGACGCGACTCCCGAGCTGGCCAAGTATTATCCCACCAGCGTCCTCTCGACCGCGCGCGACATCATCACGCTCTGGGTCGCCCGGATGGTGATCTTCGGGCTCTTTAATCGCGACGAAGTCCCCTTCCGCGACGTCTACATCCATCCGGTGATCCAGGACGGACTGGGGCGGCGAATGTCCAAATCGCTCGGCAACGGCGTCGACCCCGTCGACATCATCGAACTCCATGGCGCGGATGCGTTACGATTCTCCTTGGCCTCGGGGACGACCGAGACCCAGGACCTGCGAATGCCCGTCACTCCCCAGACCCTCCCCGATGGCCGCGTGGTCAATTCCTCGGAACGCTTTGAGCAAGGGCGCAATTTCGCCAATAAATTCTGGAACGCCTCTCGTTTCGCCCTCGCGAATCTCGCCGATTACGATCCCGCTCCGCTCGATCCCGCCTCGTTGCCGCTCGAGGATCGCTGGATCCTCGACCTGCTGAGCGAGACGATCGTCGAGACCACGGCCGAGCTCGAGCGGTTCCAGTTCGCCGAGGCCGCCCGGCGGCTCCGCGACCTGATCTGGGGCGACTTTTGCGATGGATACGTCGAGTTCGTCAAGGGCCGGCTGCGCGATCCCGAAACCCGCCCCACCGCCCAGCGCGTGCTGGCGTTCCTGCTCGATCAGCTTTGCCGTCTCTTGCATCCGATCATGCCGTTCGTCACCGAGCAGGTCTGGCAGGCGCTCGCGTCGATCGCTCCCGAGCGCGGACTCGGCGCGCCCGTTCCCGCTCCCGAAAGCGTTTGTATCGCCCCCTGGCCTGAGCCTCTGGCCTGGTCCGACCCCAACGCCAGGCGCACGGTAACCCTATGGCGAGAGGTCTTGAAGACCGTCCGTAACCTCCGCGCCGAGCGCGACCTGCCCAAGGACGCCCGGATCACCCCGATTCTGATCGCGAACGGCCCGGTCCTGGCCGCGCTCACGCGGGGCGAAACCCTCCTCAAGAGCCTGATGGCGGCCGAAAGACTGACGATCACGGACTCCGCGGCCCGTCCCGCCGATTGCGCGGTCGCCGTGCTCCCCGAAGTCGAGGTCGTGCTCCCTCTCGAGGGCCTGATCGACCCAGCGCTCGAACGCGCCAAACAAGAAAAGGCGCTCGCCGATCTCGAGCGGCAGATCAGCGGGCACAAAGCCAAGCTCGAGAATCAGTCATTCGTGGCCCGCGCTCCGGCCGAGGTCGTCGAGCAAGCTCGCGCCAAGCTCGCCGAGCTCGAATCCCGCCGCGAGGCTGTCCGAGGGTTGCTGGCGGGGAAGTGATCCGGACGAACCGCGGCCTCATTCCAGTCTCTTCGGGGTCGCGACATGCGTTTGCGGACGCTGATGCTTGCGATTGTTATGATCGCGTTCGTGATCGGACTGCTCCCGCGACACGTGTTGTCCGTGATTCACGACGAGGGAAACTTCGCCCCCAGGGTGCTGGCGAAGCAGGCGGGATTCCTCACTTTGTACCTGTCGCTAGTCCTCGCGCTCGCTTTCGGAGCGCGGGCACTACGCAAGCATCAAACCCACGCGGCCAAGCTCCGTGGGCAGGTGCCGATCGAGTGGCGCGATCCAACCCACGCCGAGGAGTCCCAGCCGAACCACGGATAAGACGAGCCCGAAGCGCCGGCGAGTGAATTCCGAGGTGATGAGATCGAGGACGCCTGTGTCCCAGGCGCGGGGCCAATGTTGGGACCGGCATTAACTCGCGTGTGCTTCGCGTTCGTATCCCATGGCGGGCTCGAGACCTGATCATAATGCCAGAAAAGACGCTCGACAATGTCTGGTCGTCGGCTGTTTCGTTGACCTTTGCCCGTGAGGGCTTGTATGATCGTCTCGGCTCGTGTGTCGCCGCCTGCGCGTTCGGCTTGAGGCCGGGTCGGGTTGGCGTGCTTCCCTGGCTTCCGAAAACGAGGTGAGAGTGTCGTGGCGGTTCAGATGGAACTCACGCGGATCATCATCAACGAAGCCAGCGACTCGCACATCATTTCCTTGAAGGAGGTCGACGGCGAGCGGATGTTTTCGATCATGATCGGAATCTTCGAGGCTTCGAGCATTGATCGCCGCATCCGCAACCAGCCGACCCAGAGGCCCCTGACGCACGACTTGCTGGCGAGTACCATCGAGTTATTGGGGGGCGACCTGCAAGACATCGTGATCAACGAGCTTCGCGAGCACACCTATTACGCCAAGCTGCGAATCCGCCACGATGGCGAGATCGTGGAGGTCGACTCGCGGCCCAGCGACGCGATTGCCTTGGCGGTGACGGTCGACGTGCCGATTTACGTCGCCGAGGATATCCTTGACGAGGTCGTCGGTCAGTAGAGCGGCGTGGTCTCTAGCTCCAGGAGTGATCGAGCGGTTGGACGTTCAGGAGGGGTGCCGGAGTGGTCGATCGGGACGGTCTTGAAAACCGTAGATGGTGCAAGCTATCCGTGGGTTCGAATCCCACCCCCTCCGTTTTCCGCCTGATCGCCTGGGGACTGGCGTGGATTGGTGACTTCACCGGCGGCCCACCCGCCGCCTCGCCAGCTCGCAAGACCAAACCCCGCCGGCGTGGCGGAATGGCAGACGCCGAGGACTTAAAATCCTCCGAAGGGCAACCTTCATGCGAGTTCGAATCTCGCCGCCGGCATACGAAGAGTCTCGCGCGGATGCGCGAATCCCAGGAAAACCAGGGTTTCCTCGGGGCGGGTGAAACGTGACCTGCCTCGAAACGGTCCCTGTCGCGGTTTTCAAGTCGCGGCTCCGCCCCCACGGACCTGACTGACGGTCGCGGCATGGGTATAATCATCGCCAGCGTCGGGTGGCGGCCTACGTTGGACTGCTTCCGCCGCGCTACGATTTCGGAGGCGATCATGAAGTCGATTCTCGCGATGGGGTTGATCCTCGGGGCATGCGGTCTGGCACGCGCGACCGACGACAAGGTGGTGAATCCGGTCGGGTCATGGAAGTGCGAGTATGAGATCGGCGGACAGCAGCGGACAGCCACCTTGAAGATCAAGAAGGACGGGGAGAAGCTCGCCGGGACGATGACCTGGCCAGACCAGGACGAGACGAAACTCAAGGATCTGAAGCTGAAGGACGGTACGCTGACTTTCTCGGCCGAGCGGAAGTTGTCGGGGATGGATGACGGGTTCACCGTCGAGTACAAGCTGACGATCGACGGAGAGAAGCTCAAGGGGAAGGGCGAGGCGGAATTCGGAGGCGAGAAGCGGGAATGGGATATCGAGGGCAAGCGGGAGAAGTCCGACAAGTAATCGTCACGCGGTCTTGAGGGTCCCCACGGCGGATGGACAGAGCGGGCCAAAGCCTCGTCCTGACTTCTCCCCTCCGAAACGCGGTGTCTTTGCCCGGGCCGCTATTCGAGCGATCCTGCATGGCGTTACCGCCTGGCGCGAACCAGGAGGGTTCTTGGCCGACCTGGCCTCGTGAACTCACCGTGGCCCTGGAAAGTACCACGAGGAGCGCCCGGCGGTGCTACTTTCGGGGACCTTGGAGTCGGGAAGGGCGGATTCGACAGACCGTATCGTCACCGAGCATGGCCGACTCCAATCCTCAAGTCACACGACTCAAGGACCAGGGCCAGCGCCCACTAAAGCGTCGCGCCATCAAGGAATTCCAGCATGAAGCTCTTGTTACAACCACAACCGCGGCGTTTCATGGCGACACTGTCGTGACCGGGATGCTACTTCAAGAGTGACAAGGTGAAGCGATTCAGCCAGGCAATTTTCTCACGCAGAGCCTTCTCTCGGATCCGCGACTCGTCCTCGAGAAACGTCCTATCAAGAACTCAGAGGCTATCCGGTAAAGCTTCCCTGGATTTCTCGGTATTTGAAGGGTGGCGCGTCCCTGGAGGCATCTGGTTTCAAGAACATGAGCATGCGATGAATCGAACTAATTTTGATCATTGCCTCGCTGGACT
>JAKBAP010000330.1 GCA_021808995.1 Planctomycetota bacterium
ACGGCCGATACCACCCCACGGCCAGGAGTCGATTCTTGCCGATCACTTCCGAGCAAGTCCGCCGCTGGGTCGTCGATGAGGATTCCGAGAACGAGTCGGCCTGGGCGCGACGGCTGCGGGCGTGGGCACGGGCCGAGCTCACCTCGCCACCGAGCATCCGAGCATGATGCTCCGAGAACGCGATTATTCGCTGGCGGACTCGAGCCGCCGTGCCTTCAGGATCGATTTGAGCAAGCCGGGAAACCGCACTTCAATCTCGGCCGTCCGGAGCCGGCTCTCAAGCTCGACCCCCCTGCGCTCGCACCAGATCAGCCCCGACTCGCGGAGCACGGCATAATGTTGTGAGCAGGTGGATTTGGGCAAGCCGCTCCCCACCCGCTCCATTGTCTCGACACAGTTGAGCGGCGTTTTCGCCTCGTGCAGGGCGGCCACGATGGCCAGCCGATCGGGATCGGAAAGCGCGTGCAAGACGTCGGCGAGCGCGACCGAACGCATCTCGGGGTGCTTGAGCGGTCTGACCGACATGAGGCTGCTCCAAACTCACAACGATCACGAGCCGAGGACGATGCTGTCCATTGGTTCTCTTGTTCCGAATCCATGAACTACTAGAATCGATCGGCGGAAGGATGGCAAGGGGCCTGGACCGAGGAAACACGAGGAATCCGACTTCGATGAAGACGTTGTCAGAGGCGTTTCAACTGGGTGAGTTACGGCTGCCGAACCGGGTGATCATGGCGCCTTTGACGCGGTGCCGGGCGGTGGCGGGTCGCGTGCCGAGCGAGCTGGCGGCCGTGTATTACGCTCAGCGGGCGAGCGCGGGGCTGATTCTGACGGAGGCGACCTCGGTGGGTCCGATGGGGGTGGGCTATCCCAATACGCCTGGCATCTGGTCGCGCGAGCAGGTCGAGGGGTGGAAGCGCGTCGTCGATCGCGTTCACGAGGCCGGCGGCTTGATCGCGCTTCAGCTCTGGCACGTGGGGCGAATGTCGGACCCGATCTACCTTGATGGGAGGCTTCCGATCGCCCCAAGCGCGATCGCGCCGGCGGGTCATGTGAGCCTGGTTCGACCCCAGAAGTCGTTTGTCACGCCCCGCGAACTCACGTTGTCGGAGATTCCGGGCGTCATCGAGGAATTTCGCCAGGGTGCCGAGAACGCTCGGGCCGCCGGTTTCGACGCCGTCGAGATCCACGGGGCCAATGGCTATTTGCCCGACCAGTTCCTGCAAGACAAATCGAACCATCGGACCGACGGCTACGGCGGCCCGATCGAGAACCGCGCTCGATTTCTGCTCGAGACGGTCGACGCGGTCGTGTCGGTCTGGGGGCCGGGCCGGGTGGGGGTGCATCTCGCGCCTCGAGGCGATGCTCACGACATGGGGGATCGAGACCCCGCGGCGACCTTTGGATATGTCGCGCGTGAGCTGGGCAAGCGGCGAATCGCGTTTTTGTGTGTCCGGGAATCGCTGGGTGAAAATCGTCTGGGCCCGATCCTGAGAGAGGCATTCGGCGGGGCCTATCTCGCGAATGAAGGTTTCACGAAGGAGACGGCCCTTCAAGTGATCCAAAAGGGTGAGGCCGACGCGGTCGCGTTTGGTAAGGCATTCATCGCGAACCCCGATCTTCCGCGGCGATTCGAGCTGGGCTCGCCCTTGAATCCACCGGATCCGACGACGTTTTACGCGCCTGGAGCCGAGGGCTACATTGACTATCCCACGCTCGAGTCCGCGGCGGTCGGGGCCTGATTTTCGGGCTTGGGGTGGTGGCCTTGGAGCGACGCCGGCCCGGATCGATCATGGTCGGCCTTGAAGTAAGACGGGCAAAAGCCCCATAATCTCACGCTACGTGGGCGTCGCGGCCCATGTTTTTGTTCGAGATCAGACCCGATCCGGCTCGACTTCGACCTCGGCCGTTCCAGGAGGTGCCAGGCAAACGATGTACGTACCCTCGAAACTGTTTTTCACCAAGGGCGTGGGGACTCACCGAGAGAAATTGACGAGCTTCGAGCTGGCGCTTCGCGACGCGAAGATCGCTTGCTACAACCTTGTTCGGGTCTCGAGCATCTTCCCGCCCCGATGCAAGGAGGTCTCGATCGACGCCGGTGTCAAGCAATTGATGCCCGGTCAAATCGTGCATGTCGTGATGAGCGAGAGCGCGACCGCCGAGCCCAATCGCCTGGTGGCGGCCAGCGTCGGGGTCGCCATTCCCCGTGATCGCGATACCTTTGGGTATCTCTCGGAGCACCACGCCTACGGACAGACCGCCAAGACGGCGGCCGACTACGCCGAGGAT
The DNA here is from genome assembly GCA_021808995.1 of Planctomycetota bacterium. Taxonomy (GTDB): domain Bacteria; phylum Planctomycetota; class Planctomycetia; order Isosphaerales; family Isosphaeraceae; genus JAKBAP01. The sequence continues at coordinate 2,290 of JAKBAP010000330.1, forward strand.
CTTGCCGCCGAGATGCTCGCGACCGTCCTGGGGGTCGAGTTCGACCCGACCAGTTCGTGGGACGAAAAGCGCGAAATCTGGAAGATCGCGGATGTCATCTACAAGACCAAGGAAGTGACCCAGACCGCGATCGGTCACAAGGACGGGCTCTGGACGACGGTCGTGGCCGCCGCGATCCTCTTGCCATGACTTGCGTGTCCCTCCTCGATTTCGTGACGTCGCGGCCTTTCTTGTCGAGGCGAATCCATGGGTTATCTTGAGTCCATCAGTTCGCACCGGATCGCTCCTCCCGGCGTCACCGGGCTGGAGACGGCGGCCGATTTGATCGATGCCGCCTTCTCGAGCTACAACGCCGGTCGATTACGCGAGGTCTGCCGCGTCTTCGTTGAAAAAATGCTCACGCCCCGATGCACCGTCGGCGTCACGCTCTCCGGGGCTCTCACGCCGGCGGGGCTTGGGATGAGCTGCCTGATCCCCCTCATCAAGGCCGGGTTCATTGATTGGATCGTTTCCACCGGCGCTAATCTGTATCACGACACTCACTACGCGCTCGACCTTCCCTTGCACCAGAGCCGCCCGAACCTCGACGATGTCGAGCTCAGGCGAAACGACGTCATCCGAATTTACGACGTCATCTTTGACTACAAAACCCTGCTCGACACCGACGCTTTCTATCGCGAGCTGATCCGCTCGGACGCGTTTGCCCGGTCGATGAGCACGGCCGAGTTTCATCATGAGGTCGGGCGGTATCTCCACGCCCGATCGCTCGAGCTTGGCAAGCCGTCGAATAGTTTGCTCGCGGCGGCCTATGAGGCCGAGGTTCCGATCTACACCTCGAGCCCCGGCGACAGTTCGATCGGGATGAACCTGGCCGCGCTCGAGCTCGCGGGGGGCCAGCTCCGCATCGACCCCCTACGTGACGTGAACGAGACGGCCGCGATCGTGTACCAGGCCAAGCAAGCCGGCGGTGAGTCAGGGGTCCTGATCCTGGGAGGGGGGAGCCCCAAGAACTTCATCTTGCAGACCGAGCCCCAGATCCAGGAGGTGCTTGGCCTGAGCGAGAGTGGTCACGACTATTTTCTCCAGATCACCGACGCCAGGGCCGACACGGGCGGGCTTTCGGGGGCGACCGCCAGCGAGGCGATGACCTGGGGCAAGATCGACCCCAGCAAGCTGCCGGATTCGGTGGCCTGCTATACCGATACGACGATCGCGCTTCCGTTGCTGGCGGCCTATGCGCTTGCCAGGCGCGAGCCGAGGCCACTGAGGCGGCTTTATGGCCGGCTCGGGCCGTGTTACGAGGCCCTTCGGCTCGCTTATGAAGAGCGACTGAAGAGCCGGCTCGACCCCAGCGCCCGTCGGGGACTCTGACCCGCGGCTGGTCGGAGTGCCCACCAATGAAGACCCAGGTCATCGTGACCGACCCCGACCACCCTGGCCCGGCCGAGATCGCGCGCGGAGTCGAGGTCCTGGCGGGTGGCGGCCTGACGGCCTTCGCCGCCGAGACGGTCTATGGATTGGGCGCTCAGGCCTTCGATCCAGCCGCTGTCGCCGCGATCTTCGCGGCCAAGGGCCGGCCAGCCGTGAACCCGCTGATCGTTCACGTAGGCGATATCGGCCAGGCCAGAATCTGCGCCTCCGAATGGCCAGACGAGGCCGATCGGCTCGCGAGAGCCCTCTGGCCCGGTCCGCTCACGCTGGTCCTGCCACGGTCAAGCATGATCCCCGACCTGATCACCGCCGGGGGCTCGACGGTCGGCCTGCGCGTGCCCGCGTCCCCGGTGGCGCTCGCCCTGATCAGGGGACTCGGCAGCCCGATCGCCGCCCCGAGCGCCAATCGCTCAAACCATCTCTCCCCCACCCGCGCCGAGCACGTCGTCGCGGATCTCGATGGTCAAATCGACCTTGTGATCGACAGCGGGCCAACCGCGATCGGACTCGAGTCGACGGTCCTCGACCTTACCACTACCCCCTATCGAATCCTCAGGCCGGGCCCGATCCTGATCCAGGATCTCGAGACGATCCTGGGGCCGGGAAACGTCGTTCAGGATGCTCTCGCGGGATCGACCGGGATCCTCAAGAGCCCCGGTTCGCTGGCGGTCCATTACGCCCCCCGATCGCCCGCGTTTCGGGCGAGCACGCGGGCCGAGGTCGATCGGGCGATCGGGCTTGAGGGGGTCGTGGTTGTCGCGATTGGTGGGCACGCGGGGCTTGATCTGTCGCGATCACCCCGCCACATCCTTGAATCGCCCGATGAGGCAGCGCGGGGACTTTACGATCTCATGAGGCGCTGCGATCTCATGGAACCGCGGGCGATCGTCGTCCTCATGCCGCCGGACGAGCCACGCTGGAGAGCGGTCCGCGACCGGCTCGCGCGGGCGACCTGCCCACTCGCCGAATGGCCCGGGTCGGGCGACTAGTCAAAGAGCCGCCCCTGGGGATCGTTGGGGTCGGGCTCGGGCCTGATGATGGGCTCGGGCAATCGGAGATGCTGATAGGCGGCTCGGGTCGCTTGCCGACCACGGGGCGTCCGCACGACGTATTCTCGCCTGAGCAGGTAGGGTTCAACCTCGTCCCGCAGGGTGTCGACGGCGACGTTCATGGTGGCGGCGAGCGCCTCGACCCCGGTGGGCCCTCCGCTGAAGACGCGGATCAGGGTTTCCAGGTAACGCCGATCTTGCTTGTCGAGACCCTCGGAATCGATCTCTTGCATCTCAAGTGCGTCGCGAGCGACGGCCCGGGTGATCGCGCCGTCGGCCCTGGCGAGCGAGTAATCGCGCGCCCAGCGCAGGCGAGCATTGGCGATGCGTGGGGTGCCGCGGCTGCGGGTGGCGAGCTCCCAGGCGGCCTCGGGGTCGATGGTCGCTCGGATCTTGGCGGCGTTGATGGTGACGATCCGAATGAGCTCCTCGGGATCGTAAAACTCGAGATGCTCATGGAGCCCGAACCGCTCGCGGAGAGGGCTCGAGAGCATCCCACTGCGCGTGGTGGCGCCGATGATGGTGAATTTCTTGAGGGGCAAGTTGAGCGTGCGGGCCGCCATCCCCTCGCCCAGGACCACGTCGACCCGGAAGTCCTCCATGACCGGATAGATGAATTCCTCGACCGCCCGCGGCAGGCGATGGATCTCATCGATAAAGAGGATCGAGCGCTCGGCGGCGTTAGTGAGGAACGGCATGACGTCCATTTTCTTGTCGAGGGCCGCGCCACTGGTGATCGAGAGCTCGACCCCGAGCTCGTTGTGCAAAACGGTCGCGAAGGTCGTCTTGCCTAGCCCGGGGGGGCCATCGAAAAGGATGTGGGGTAAGGGCTCTCCGCGCTTGCGAGCGGCCTCGAGCGTGATCGCCAGCCGACGCGCCACCGCCCCCTGGCCGATCACCTCGGATAACCGCCGCGGACGCAGATGCTCCTCGACGACGTCGTCACGCGCGGGCGCTGGCTCGCCGGCCGGCTCGTCTTTTCGTCCATCACCGTTTCTGATGATTGGCTCTCTCATTCACATGACCTCCCTTGTCCCTCGCCCGCTCGGGGCGCTACTGTGATTGCCTGTAGATTGCCTC
>JAKBAP010000331.1 GCA_021808995.1 Planctomycetota bacterium
CAAGGTGTCCGAATCGCCAGGATCATTGGCCAGAACCCGCTTGCCAAACTCGACGGCCTGATCGGGCCGCGAAAGCGCTCCCAGGTAAATGCGGCACAGGCGCCGCGCGATCGCCACCGAATCGGGGTCGAGCTTGAGTGCGTCCTTGAGCAGCGCGGCCGCCTCGGCCCAGGAATGTTGGTCCTCGAGTCCCCTCGCGGCCGTGAACAGCCGAGCGACCTCGGTCCGTTGGCGGTCGTCAACCGTCGCCGGGCGAAGAGGAACAAACGGCCCCACCGCGTCCTCCCCCAGCCGACCGGGCAGACGATGGTCGTCCTTCGCCACCTTGGGCTCTTGTGCCGGCGAAATCGTCGGGCGGATCCCCACCACTCCCACGACGGCGACGCACACTGGCAACCCCAGGGTCACGCAAGCCCGTCGAAACGACCTCATCATGATCGTCTCTCCTCTATTACCGGCCTGGAAAACTCGCCCTGTCCAGGATGGCGAGTGTCCCAAAAGGGCATGGTCGATTCAAGTCGATCGGCCCAACGCGGCGCATCGGCACCAATAACTCGCTAAGGTCCTTGATCATAGCACGTTGTGCGAAGCCCTGCCAAGCCTCGAAAATCCCACGAAAACCACGCCGGCTCGCCCGGCTCGCTCCCAGGTGTCCAACCTGGCCTGTTCCCTTGACCAGGCGGGCTCTGGCGCAAGGTCTTGATACCGCCAGAAACCAACGCTCGGTGCCCATGCTGAAGTCATCGCCGAGGGCGAAAGAGTTGCATCGTTATCGGGTTTTTGGCTCATCCTTGCCGGATTTGACTCGGAGCGTCTCCGCCTTCCAGAGGTAGACATCGAATTCGCCCAGTTCCGTATCAACCACGATCCGCTCATCGGGCGCGATATCCGCCATCCGGTGCGCGATCGAAATGACCCGCGTGCCCGGCGGCAAGTTCTGGAGCCGCGGCAACAGCCGGGCGTTGAGCCGCGGCAGCAGGTAGAGCGTGACCACCGTCGGCCCCTTGCTCAGGTCGAGCGTGAAAAGGTCACGCTGTTCGATCGTGACCAGCCGCTCCACGCCATGCTCGCGCGCGTGCCCCCGCGAATCCTTGACGCGTTCGGGATCGATGTCGAAACCGCGCGCCTGGCAGCCGTATTTCTCGGCCGCTGTCACCGGGATCCGTCCATCGCCACAGCCAAGGTCCCAGACCACGTCCTTGCTCGTGACCTTGGCCAGTCGCAGAGCCGCGTCGACCACGCTCTGGGGCGTTGGCTCATACTCAACATCGGTTATGGGTCGTTCGCCCGGCGCGCGCAGGTCGATCGATTCAAAGTCGCCCGGCCGGACGTCGATCCGGCGTGTGAGAGTTCGTGACCCGTCAGGGCCGGGAATGATCGCCTTGATGGTGTAGGTGTACTTACCCGGCTGAAGCGGCGGCGACACAAACCTGCGCATCGTTCCCTTCGAGGTCGTCTCCTGACCCTCGAGAAACAGCCGGGCATCCTTCGGCACGTAGACCTCGACCGTGACCGTCTTCCGAAAGTCCTGCCCGAACGTGCCGGCCGGGATCAGGCACGCGAACAAGCCCACCATCACGATCCAATCGCGCCTCATGGAAACCACCCCTTCATGGCCAGTATACGAAATCCAGTCACCGCACGTCTCCTCGAAACTTGCGTGACTGGTCATCCCGGGGTCAAGACACAAGGCGACTTCGTGTCGACACGGCTTGGGGATGGTATCAACCTGGTAATACATCAGTGTCCCTCCTTGCACGATGGGATCGTTCGGAAACGGCATCGTGCCAGGAAGCCGCCGATTCCCCAGGCTCCTCCGATACTTCGGGTTGTCCTTCGCTTCGTGGCATTCAGAAGTTTCCCCCTCACACCGATATTGGAACCCCCCAGGACCGCCAAGACAACAAGGGGATTTGGACAGCGCGCACGGCTCGTCCCGGACGGATCCGGCTTGATTTACATTACGACCGTAATATAATAACCCAGGTCAAGACGACGTCGCCGCGGGAGCGTTCCGCGGTAGGGCTCGCTGGCCGTGGGCCTGAACCCGAGCGCGGAGGGTTCCTTCAACGGGCATGCGACCCGCGCCGTCGTGAAAGACGAGGTCGAGCCGCGGACGACTCGCGGAGGGATTTGGCGAGGATGCGAACCGACTCACGGCTAGCGGCACGAAGGGGATGACGGGCGACATCCTTGGGCGAGCCCGGCGGTTGAGGTCATTACCAGGGCGCCGGCCTTGGCGAGCTGAGCCGTCTCACCCTGAATCTGATGAATCCGGATCGGGCTCGCGACCTGGATCAGGTCCCGAACATCGGGTGAGCCCGGCCGACCCGGGCACCGACGGACGAGGTGGCGCGTGGAGGCTGGAGCGAAATGAGAGGTCTATCCGTGTCTCAAGGTGAGCGGCGGGTTGTCGTGACGGGCATGGGGATGATCACCCCGGTGGGGTGCGACACCGAGTCGTCGTGGCGAGAGTTGTGCGAGGGCAGGGGAGGCGTCGGACCGGTCACACTCTTCGATGCCTCCACGTTCGCGACCCGCATCGCGGCCGAGGTCGTGGACTTTCGCCTGGCGAACTACCGGCCCGACGCCCACCGCTGGCTCGAGTACAGCCGAACGACCCAGCTCGCCCTGGCCGCGGCGACGCTCGCGGTGGAGCAAGCCGGCCTCCAGGAGGCGACGATTGATCGGAGCCGGTTCGGCGTCTACCTCGGCTCTGGCGAGGGGCAGCAAGATTTCAACCGATTCGCCGATCTGATTTACCGATCGAGCCGACAAGGTCGCGTTGACATGGCCCAATTCACGAGGCTCGGAGTCGAGACGTTCCACCCGATTCACGAGGCCGACCAGGAGCCGGGAGGACCGGCTGGCCACCTGGCGGCCGTCTTCACCGCCCGTGGGCCGAATGCGACCTGCCAGACGGCGTGCGCAGCCAGCGCCCAGGCGATTGGCGAGGCAACCGAGCTCATCCGCCGCGGCGCCGCCGACGTGATGCTCGCCGGCGGCACTCATAGCATGATTCACCCGCTGGGGCTCACGGGGTTCATCCTTCTAACGGCGATGTCGACCCGAAATGACGAGCCGGCCAGGGCGAGCCGGCCGTTCGATCGCGATCGTGACGGCTTCGTCCTCGGCGAAGGCGGCGGTGTGCTGGTGCTTGAGGAGCTCGAGCACGCCATGGCCCGGGGGGCAATCGTTCACGGCGAGGTTGCCGGCCACTGTTCGACGGCCGACGCGTTCCGCCTGACTGATAGCCACGGCGAGGGCCGAGGCGCCATCGCCGCCATGAAAGGAGCCCTGGCGGACGCGAGGATTGGTCCCGACGACATCGATTACATCAATGCCCATGGCACGAGCACTCCGTCCAACGATCTGATCGAGACCCTGGCGATCAAGCGTGTCTTCGGCCAATCGGCCTATCGCGTGCCAATCTCAAGCACGAAGAGCATGACCGGCCATCTGGTCTCCGCGGGGGGGGCCGTGGAGGCGATCGCCTGCCTCCATGCGATCCGGGACGGCGTGTTGCCACCGACGATCAACCTTGAGAACAGCGACCCGGAATGCGACCTCGACTACATCCCGAACGAGGGCCGCGAGCGAGAGGTTGATCTGGTCCTTTCAAACAGCTTCGGATTCGGCGGCCAGAATACGACCCTCATCCTTCGTCGCTTCACGGGTTGAGGCGCGGGGCCCTCCCGGTTACGAACGAGGATTCGCCGACCTGGATTGCCAGGGTTCGCCGGCGAATCATTACGATGGGAAACTCACCACGGGGTGTGGAGGCGCGCGATCCAGAGGTGGCGGCGAGAGGCTCATGGAATAACTTGATGCGATACCCAGCCGGCCGGAAAGAGCAGACACGAAAGAAGATCCTGGGGACGGCGGGAAGGATCTTCCGCCGAAATGGCTATCACGCATCCGGAGTTGACAAGGTGATGGAGGAGGCGGGGCTCACCGCGGGGGGATTCTATTCCCACTTCTCCTCGAAGCAGGAGCTCCTGGCCGCGGCCCTCGCCGAGGCCGGGGCCGAGTCTCGCCAGCGTGTCGAAAAGGGAATTCGCGGGCGCTCGGGGCGTGCCTGGGTGAAGGGGTTCCTCGGGCGATACCTGGGCGGAAAGCACCGCGAGGACATTGAGGACGGCTGCCCTCTGGCCGCCCTCGTATCGGAAGTCTCTCGAGCGGACGAGTCGGTCAAGGCAAGCTTCGAGGGAATCGTCCGCGACCTCCAGGAGAGGCTGGCCTCGCATGTGGGGCCAGACCGCACACGCGCCGACGAGAAGGCCTTGGCCGCGATGTCGATGTGTGTCGGCGGTCTTGGCCTGGCGCGTTCAGTGAACGATAAGGCACTCGCGGAGCGGATCCTCGCTTCTTGCCGACGACAGGCGGAGTTAATCCTCCTCGGAACCGAAGCGAAGGCGACTCAGCCCCATTCGACGAAACCAAAGGGGAAGTCATGAGCTTATAAGCCGTGACCGTCGATTCGGGGAGAACTCGAATGGCCACGGGGACCAAAGCGGTGACGCGGATCGAATCGACAACTCGCCGCGTCCCCGTTTTCACTCCCCGAGCGTCACACAAGCGTCGACACCCTCGCGCTGATCCTGGCGATTGCCCTACATCCCGCGAGCGTTTCGCTGGACTGAAGCAACAATTCAACTGATGGAAGGTCATCCTCGCAAGGAGCGGCTACGGACGGAACAACCCGCCGGCGTGTGTGAACCCTGCGTTCGGATTGGTGCCACGAACCGGACCGAGGCCCGCGCGGGCAAGGCGCTTGGTAGCGCATCCAAACAGTGGATCCTCCACGGGGATCCCTTTCGAGTGCGACGATGTGCAGCGGACATTCGAGGAGCTGAGCAAGCAGGGAGTGGAGTTCGCGAAGCCCCCAAGGGCGGAATCGTGGGGCGTGGCGGCGATCATGAAAGACTCGGAAGGGAAACAGTTCGTGCTGTCCTCCTCACGCTGATCCGAGCGTGGTCGAATCGGAGCAAGACCAGGCGGCCGGAGTCGGCTGAATGCCTGGACGGCTATGCTCTCAAATTGCCTCGTCCAAGCCGCGGTCAGCCCCAAGGGTCGGATACCGAGAAGGATCCTCTGTCTCGCCTTGCGGGTGAAAGAAGGATGTTTTACGATTTTCCGTCGTAAGTTGTTGGTAGAAAGCGCGTTGTTGCGATTATCGCGAGTGAAGCACCGGAACACCGGATGAGCCAGAATACTCTCCATACAACTGACAATACAGCGCTTGAGTTTCATGACTCCGGGGTGTATTCGATCCATTCCGAGGGAGCGAGCCTCTTCGTTGGATTCGCGCCTGCCTCCATTCACCGATCGGAGGGAACGCCTGGAAAAGATCCAGGAACGTGTTGGACTCAGGAAGCAATCATAGTGCTTCTTGGTGTTCATCTTTCCGGAATCCCCCCACTGTTACCATGCTCGCTCCTCGGAGGTATGGTGAGTTTGGGAGATCGATCTTACGAAAATATCCTTCCTGCGCCGTTGGTCTTCACGGGGGATGTCGTGGTCGAATTGGTGTTCGAAGACGGCTCTGCCATTCGTGCCACCGCCCAGGAACTCCGTTTAGACTTGATCGGCAGCCCTTTTTTCGTCGACCAATTCCCGTAGCCCTTCTGTCGGCGATCCCAGACATCTATCCATGAGGTGCCTTGTCAATCGCGGCGGGCGCGGATTCTGGGTCACGGGCTCCCATCCACTTCGCCCTTGGTCGATCTGGCCCATCTGAGACCTTTCCGCGGACGTGCTGGTCGTGCGACCCGTGGCACATCCCGCGAGGCCGGGAGAGAGCTTGCTCGCTCTTGGCCGGCGGCTGTCGAAGAGCTGGCCGAC
>JAKBAP010000332.1 GCA_021808995.1 Planctomycetota bacterium
GGACCAGCCCATGTTTGGATCACGAAAACACCGTAGGCCCTCGCTGTTACGAAAGGGCTTTTTCCTGTTGCTGGCGATCTCGAGTGGTGGCGGCTTGGGGACCTATTTCAAGGACCACCCCTACGTCCAGGCCGTCGTCGGCCTGTTCTCGGGAACCACCCCCCAACAGGCCGCCCAGGTGCTCGACGGCACGGTCGTGGCCGAGGTCGCGGACGCGATCGAGGGCCAGGTCGGTTTCGCCGAGCCAGGAACCTATCAGGTGGTGATTTCAAGTGTCGAGCTCGACCCCAGGCTGTTCAAGGCCGGTCACACGCTGGACATCCAGGCGCGGGTGGTCAAGCTCGAGCCTGATGGACACGACGAAACCGTGTTCGAAACCCGCGAATATGGCGAGCGGCTGGCGACCGCCGGGCGCGACGAGCTAGCCGCCGGATGGCCGCATCGCCCGTTCCATGTGAACTGGCAACCGGGCCAATCCCTGGTCGTCGAGGTCTTTGACCGCAAGACGGGCCTTTTCGCCCAGCCGACTCGGTTCGTGCTCGCCCCGCCGAGCGCGGAGCCTCGAGAATTCCCGCTCAAGACCGGCACCTTCACCCTTCAGCCCGCGCGTGGATCGGAGGGCACGGTCGATCCCGCCAGGTCGCGGATCGTGCTCGAGAGCCAGCGGCTAAGCGACCAGCCCACCGACGCGCCCCGGGTGGCTCGCGACGACTCGCTCCCCATCAACTGAAAAACGCGCCCTAGGCTTTCGACGAGCGAGACCCGCGTGCCCGAGGGAGTCCACGGCCATGAAGACCCCAATCCAGCTCTCACTCGACCGATTCGAGGGAGATTCCCGCGGGATCGCCGTCTTGATCGACGACGACGGCGCGATCCTAAACGTGCCTCGCGCCTTTCTGCCCGCCGCCGCGAAGGCCGGCGACGTGCTCAGGGTTTGGTTTGAGATCGACGTGGCGGCGACGGAAACGCTCGCGAACCAGACCCGGGACGTCCAGCGGCGACTCTCAGCGCGTGATTCTGGAGGCGACGTCACGTTATGACGGTCATGCGGCGGCTATTCCTGGGCGCGATTCTCGGCCTGGCGGCGTTGTTGCCGGCACCCGTCACGTCGGCCCAATCGACGACGGGTGGGACACTCACGATCGAGGTCCTGGACGTCGGCCAGGGCGATTCGATCTTCATTCGCTCGCCCGAGGGTAAAACGGCGTTGATCGACGCCGGCCCGACCCGCGACGGGGCGGTTCAGCTCTTGAGGAAACAGGGGGTCGAGCGGATCGACCTCGCGGTCGTCAGCCATCATCATTCCGACCATTACGGCGGCATGGAGCAGGTCGTGAGGGGGCTCTCCCCTCGCTATTTCCTGGCGACGAATTCCCATCATGCGACGCGAATGTATCTGAAACTGTTGGAAACGGTGGAATCCGAGGGGCTGGCGATCATCGAGCCCAATGATCGAACGCGGCGAATCGAGCTGGGATCGGTCGACCTCTTCGTGTTCCCCCAGACTCCCGAGGATCGCAAGGACGAAAACAACAACTCGGTGGGAATTCGCCTGGTTTACGGCGAGTTCTCGATGTTGCTGACCGGCGACAGCGAAGCGCGGGAACGATCGGCCTGGCTCCGCGAGCATCCTGATCTGATCGAGCGAACGACCATCCTCAAGCTGGCGCACCATGGCAGTCGCAACGGGGTCGACGCGCGGTGGCTGGCGCTGACGAGGCCCGAGCTCGCGGTCGCGAGCCTGGGCCGGGGAAACGACTACGGCCATCCCCATCCCGAGACCGTGAGCTTGTTGAAGCGCGACGGGATCCCTCTTTTACGCACGGATTTATTCGGGACGATCGTGATCGAGAGCGACGGTCACGCCTGGAAGCTGCTCTCGCCCAAGCTCGCGACCCGAGGCCCCCCGAGGCAAGACGACCTCGACCGGGTCGCGGCCGAGGTCGAGGCCGAGCCAACCACCCGCCCGCGAACCGCGCGGGCACGGTAGGCATGAGATTCAGGCGCTTCCCGTAAGGCGCAAGCCGATCGGCAGGGTGTCGCCCAGGGCGGCGGATTGCTCGGCAAGGGCTCGCTCGCGGTGCTCGCGAACCGGGGCCAGGGCCGATTCCTCGGCACCCAGCGCGGCCAGGCGATCGAGCACGCGGACGCGCAGGGCGGGGTCGACGTCGCGGGCGCGGTCGAGGGTCACGCGGGCGAGCTCGGACAGGGCAAAGACCGCGTCGGTCGTCTCGCGTCCTGGGGCGAAATCGCGCCCGAGCAGGTTTTCCAGCCAGCGCTCGGCCACGGTGGCCGGGAGCGCGGACTCGGCCGAGGCGTAGAGCGGCGTTCGTGCCCCCAGCCGGCCCAGGCACCAGAGCAGGACAGCCGGCGGCGCGGTCGATCGGTCCGAGATCAGGGCGTCGCCCAGGGCTTGCTTGGTGGCGAGACCGGCCCGCTCAAGCGCGGCCGCGCAGCGCCACATTTCGGCGAGTTCGTGTGGTTCGGGTTTGGGGCGGCCGGCTTTCTTGGCGGGCGAGGAGCCCTTGGCCGGGACCAGGAACGGCATGAGCCTGCGCTCGAGCTCCTCATGATGGGCGCGCATGAGGCCGGCGGCGACCCGGCGCCATAGGATCCACCACTCGGCCCACGATTGCACGTCCTTGGAAGATTTCACGCCCTGATGAAACAGTGCCCACAGGGCTTTCATCCGCAGGTCGTCGCGGGGAAAGCCGAGACCCGGCCGAAGCACGAAACCCGCGAGGTTAAACCAGCGTGATTCGTGGCCCGGCCCGGCGAGGCGCGATTCCGAGCAGTCTTTCAGCGGGTCCCAGAGCGCTCGCAGGGCCGATGGTGGCCAGAGCTCGCGGGGTCCGTCGAGCAGTTCCTCGAGCCGCTTAACCAGCCGGGCCGGGGGGCAGCCACCAGGAGCGCCCGTGAAGGAATCGCGAACGGCGGCGATCGCGACCTCGAGCTCGGATTGCTCGAGCACGATCTGGCTCGCGGGGGGCGAGTCGCCAGACGAGCGCCCGCCGGATGGGCCTCGAAGCTGAATTTGCAGCCGCCAGCGCCGATCGTCGGTTCGCGACTGGCACCAAAGCTCGATCGTGCCGACCTCGGTGACACGCGCGGCCAGGCTGACGGCGGCGCGGTCGACCTTGGCCTTCCGCCCGATCCGCATCAGCGACTCGAGCGGCGGCAAGACGCGGATCGAATCGGCGTCGGCCCGCACCAACTGGCCAGGGCGGTCATCGGGGCGAACCGAGCTCGACGCGAGCGGAAAGACGACGGGCCGGCCGGTCAAAAGGTCGAAATCGTGGCCCGTGATGGCGATTTCGGTTCCTTCCTGGGCGTCGCGTGGGACGACGCAGAGCCAGGGACGATTGACGTCGCCGGTCTCGAGCCCGATGTAAAATGACCGGGCCGTCCCTCCGCCGATCCGGATCCCGCCACCACGACGGACGACCCCGTAATAGGCCGCTCCGCGGGCGACCGCGAGATCCAGCGAAGGATTCGCCAGCACTCTGGGCGTGTATTCCGGGCCGTCATCGTCGGCGAACCACGAGGTCACCACCTCGACGATCCGCCTCCGGATGACATCGGGCGTGAGCGCTCCGCCGTTGAACAGGATGGCATCGGGCCTGGCCGGGCGGTCCCCGGGCGTGTGGCCCTCGGGCGTGACCGCCTCGGCGCGGTGGCGGCGGAGGAACAGGCCCAGGTGCTTGAGCACGGCCGGGTCCGCGACGAATGGCAGGCCAAACTCTCGCAGGCCCGACCGACCCGCCCGTTCGGGATCGTCCGCGCGCGAGACCCGACCGAAAAAGCCATCAATCGCCACCGATTCGACTTCGTCGCGGGTGAGCTCGCTCTGAAGGCCGCCGCCGATCAACCGCGAGCCGCGCCCCGCGATCACGACCGGCCAGCGCGCGGAGGGATCATCAACCCCCAGGAGCTTTTCCTTGGCCCCGCGGCAGGAAAACCGGAGCGCGTTCCATTGTTCGGCGTCGAGCCGCGCGCCGCCGAGCTTTTGCTCGACGAGATGGGCGAGCGCCAGGTCGATGTTATCTCCCCCGAGCATCAAGTGATCGCCGACGGCGACCCGGCGAAATCCCGGACCGGTTGGGGTCTCCACGACGGTGATCAGGCTGAAATCGGTCGTGCCGCCGCCGATGTCGCAGACCAGGATCAGCTCGCCGGCGCGGACCTCGCGCTGCCAGCGGTCCTGGTGCGAGACGATCCAGCAATAAAACGCCGCCTGGGGTTCCTCGAGCAGGGTCAGGCTCGTGAACCCGGCCTTGCCGGCCGCGAGGGCGGTCAGCTCGCGGGCGGCCTCGTCAAACGACGCGGGAACGGTCAGCACGATGTCTTGATTTTCGAGCCGACAGGCGTCGTTGCCCTTGGCGATCTCGTGATTCCAGGCGTCGCGAAGATGTGCCAGATACGCATACGACGCCTCGACGGGCGAGACCTTGGCGACTTCGGCGGGCGCGCCCCAGGGAAGGATCTCGGCCTGGCGATCGACGCCGGGGTGGCAGAGCCAGCTCTTGGCGCTTGAGACGAGCCGGCCGGGGACCTTGGCCCCCTGGATCCGGGCGAATTCGCCGACGATTCGCGTCGCCTCGGGGTTCCAGGGGAGCTTCGCGGCGTCCTGGGGCAATTCGTGACGGCCCGGAAGATAGAGAAACGAGGGGAGCATCGAGCGCGCTGACGTCTCACCGGGCGCGACGAGCTGGGGGGCGGGGAAATCGCGAATGTCCGCCGCGACCCGACCACGTCCCTGGGTGTCGACATACGCGACCGCGCAGTTGGTGGTCCCCAGGTCAATTCCGACGAGATAGCGCGAGCGATTCATTCCGGCCTCCTCGCGAATTCTAGGAGACCACGAAATTGACCAGCTTGCCAGGCACCACGACGACCTTGCGAATCGTCTTGCCATCGAGCAACGGAGCAACCCGGTCCGAGCCCCGGGCCGCCGCCTCGAGCGCGGTCGCGTCCGCCCCCGCCGGGACCACGACCCGCGCTCGCACCTTGCCATTCACCTGAACGGGCACCTCTACCTCGTCGTCCACCAGGAGCGCTGGCTCGAAGGTCGGCCACGGTGCGTAGGCCAGCGTCTCGTCATGGCCCAGGATCCGCCAGAGCTCCTCCGCCAGGTGAGGGGCCAAGGGGGCGAGCAAGAGCGTGAACGTCTCCATCGCCCGCTTGGGACGGACCTCGCTCCCGGTGAACGCGTTGACAAACTCCATCAGGCGGCTGATGGCCGTGTTGAAGCGAAGGGCCTCGAAATCGTCCGTCACGGCCGCGACCGCCCGCGCCACGGCCCGCGCCTGGTCGCGCGTCGGCGCGACGTCCTGAATACGCGGATCAAGCACGGCCGACTCGGCCGCGTCGTCCACGATCATCCGCCACGCCCGGCACAGGAAACGGTAAACCCCCTCGACCCCCTTCATACTCCAGGGCTTGACCGCTTCTAATGGTCCCATGAACATTTCATAAAGCCTCAAGCTGTCAGCGCCGTATTCCGAGACGACGGAGTCGGGGTTGATGACATTGCCGCGGCTCTTGGACATTTTATGGGCGCGGGCGGTCACGCGGATTCCCGGGTCGGACGCGAGCACGAACCCGTCCCCTTTCTTGACGACCTGGTCCTCGGCGAGCTTGACGGCGTTGCGGCCCTCGGACTCGTCGTGCTGGGCGCTCGCGATCCATCGCCCCTGGTCGTCTTGAAAGGCCGTGTATTCGACCTCTCCGAGGATCATGCCCTGGTTGACGAGCCTTTGAAACGGCTCGAGCGTGCTCACGATCCCGCGGTCATGGAGCACCTTGTGCCAGAACCGGCTGTAGAGCAGGTGCAAGACCGC
>JAKBAP010000333.1 GCA_021808995.1 Planctomycetota bacterium
CCGACGGTCACCGTGAACGCCGCCGAGACCGGCGAGGCCGTCGTCTCGCCAAAGCCGTTGGTCTCGGTGAACACGCAGAGGTAAACCCCGGCCGGCAACAGCCCGCCGGTCGTTCCCCCGCCCGTCGCCGAAACCGTCGGCGCGGCCGAGGGAGCGGCGGTCCCGGCCGAGTTGGCCGCGATCAGAAGATTGAGCTGACCCGACGCGCCCCCCGCCTGAAACTGGGCGAAGGTCGCCCCGGAGGGGGCGACGTTTGGACTTGCGTATGCCATTATTTAGACCCTTTCACGCTCGTGGACTTGAGTGGTTTCGCCGCCGCGTCGCCATTCGCCGCGGTGGGCCGGGGGGGCTTGTCGAGCTCGCATGACACGGCGAACGGGCGGACCGGCGGCTCGAGCCCAAAGGCCCGCCAGGCCTCGTCGATCATGGTCGCCGCCGTGGCCGCCAGCGCGTGGAGCTTTTTCGCTTCCAGCTCGCATTGGCCCAGGGTTCCTTTCACCTGTTCCAGCTCGGAATCCAGGAAGACGGGGACGCCATCTTCCTTTCGGGCCTTATGCCAGCGCTCGCAGAGCTGGCCCAGGAGCACGGAGGCCTTGTAGATTTCGGAATTGTGCTTGGCGCGGTCGGTGAGCGTCCTGGGAAGGCCCAAGCGGTCGCCCTGGCGGTCCAAATAGTGGGGGGTTCCCCGGTAACGCCACACGTTGGTGCCTCTCTCGGTTTGGGAGATCCCATGAATCGCGCCGACCCACCAGGTCGACGCTCGAACGTGGTCCAAGGATGAAACGGCCGCGGCGGACCCCGCGGTCCGCCGCGGCTCGTTTCGCTCGATCAGTTGGCGGAAAACGCCGTGATCCCCTCGACCCAGGCGTGATGGCTTTCGTTGACGACCTCGATCGCCATTTCGGCGATCCAGTCCCCTTCGACCATGTCGCCCCGGTTGCCTCGGAGATTCCAATATGGGTTACGCTTGTTACGGATGTAAACCTCGGAACTCGTCAGCGCGATCGCGGTGAACGGCCGGAGCAGGGGGGCTTCCACGATCGTGACGCCGTGGAGGAACGGCGCCTCGAGCACGTTGATCGGCGTGCCAAAGACGGTCTCGCCGGCGGGAATCCGCTGGATCGCCTGGCCCCAGGTCGCGAACCCGCTCATGAAGTTGGTCGAAACCACCAGCAAGTCGGGGTCGCCGCCATTGGACCGGGCCGCCTGGAGCGTGTCCCGGATCATGTCGGTCGAGCCATAGGCCGAGGCGTTGACCGGCACCGAGCTGGTCGCCGACGAGATGTTGTTGGTCTGAAGAATGTACTTAAGCCCATTCATCTTGGCCGTGACCGGAAGACCCGCGTTATTGGCCGCGTCCAGGGGGGCCTGGGCGACGCCGTAATAGCACGAATTCTCGATGTCGTCGACCATGTTCTGAAGCTGTACAGTCATGTTGAAATCAAACGGAGATTGAATCCCCGCGGGCATGACCTGGGCCCGGGCGGTCTGGGCCGAGCCGCCGATCTGCACCGGGAACTGGAACGTCTGGCAATACTGGGTCCGGGGCACGCCGACGGTCGTGAGACCGGTCTGCTGAACCTCGGCACCCGTTCGCGAGTTGCCGATCAGGTTGACCACCGAGTTGCTCGCCACCGAGGCCAGGGGGGTATAACCCGCCACGCCCCGGATCACGTTCACGGTCGTCGCCGACGTGGGATCGCCGCTAACCTGGACCCGCTCCACGTTGCCGGTCGCCGAATCGACCAGCTCCAGAACGTCGTGGTTCATCAGGAAGGTCGCGTCCGAGACGGTCAGGCTGGTTTGCGTCGTCGCCGCGACGGCCGCGGCCAGGCTCGCGCTGCGAGCCCGATATTTGTGAGTGTACATCTGAAAATCAACCCGTTCCACCGGCACGTACGGGAGCCGGGTGATGAGCGGGTTGCGATTGGCGAACCAGTTGCGGATCGCCACGGTGACGTCGTTGCGGGCCTCGATGCCCGCCTGTTGCGTTCCCAGGAAACCTTGAAGAAAGTCAGACATGGTGAGCGCGCCTCGAATGCGGCGTTCGCGGTTCTCGTGGCGCCGCGGGCCACGGCCGGCCTTGGCGATTCGCGATCAGTGGTCGATCCTCGAAACGAGGCCACTCATCGCCAGATCGCCAATCGTCAATCCAGGAACAGGAGTCGAGATTCAGGCCCGGCCGTCAGGACGCGACCAGGGGATCGCGCGAGGGGGGGAACTAGCGCCCGGTGCCTCGCAGGCCAAACGACGAGCCCAGGTTGTACCGGGGATCGGGTTCGTCCTTTTTCATATTCTGCATCCGCATGATGACCGCCTCGCCCAGGGTCTTGGGGGCCTGCGCGGGGGCTTGCGTCGCTGGGGGCGTGGGGGTGGTCTGGTGCGCCCCGGTCGTCCCCGCCGTGCCAGACTGGCCCGAGGCCCGCACGAAGTGGGCGAATTCCGGGCGCTCAAGCTGGGCCTTCACGAAGTCCCCCACCGACTGAAACGTCGGCGTCCGGACCGTGAACGAATCCCCCTGCGAGTCCACCATGAACTCGCCCCGAAACAACCGCGTGAGCTGCTCCGCCCCCCCGGGAACCAGGGGCTGCGACGAGAGCGCCCGCGACAACTCGCCATCAAGCGCGTAACGCTTGGCCCGCTCCTCGACGGCCGCCAACCGCGCCCGCTCGGACGACAACTGCGACTCCGACTGATCGCGGAGCATCTTGAGCGCGTTCTCAACCTCGCCCTTTTGAGCCAGGATCTTGGCCTGCTCCTCCCGAGCCGCCGACTCCCGAGAACGCTGCTCGCCCTCAAGCGTCGCCAGCCGAGCCTGAACCGCCGTGAACGTCTGGAGCTGCTCGAGCGGAATCGTGACCGTTTGCGCCGACACCGACTGAGGCGTTTCCTCGGACATGACTGTCTCCCGATAAACCTTGACCACTCTCCAACAATCGAAAACGAAGAGCCTTGGCCACGGATCAAGAACGGATGGAACACGGAACATACGAGTCGGTTAGAGGTCGCCATTCACGCCGGGTGATACCAGCCCGAAACGCCCTGGCCAGTCCCCGAGACTCAAAGGCGGGCCGCCGGCGCTTCGGGCTTGTATTTCCCGCCCTGTCGAGTCGGGGACTGGCTGCTTTCCTGGTAGCCGAAAAAAGATGCCTGTCCCCCTCTCGGTCCCGGCCTGTCCCCGTCTCGGTTCCGGCCTCCTCGTGATTCAAACCGCCTCGGGTTAAGGGAAACAACATCATTACAACATTACACTAGCTTACCTGATCGCTTATCCGTGTTCCGTCCCTGCTTGGTCCGTGGCGAAAACTCCGTGTCTCGGGGATCCCGCGGCGGCTAGACGACGTCGGGGATCATGTTCGTGACCATGGTCGAGTCGGAGACCCCGCTAGGGTCGTCGCCAGAGTCGGTTTCGTCGGAGCCTGGTCCGCGCATGGCCTCGGATTGATCCGAGATACCCGCGGCCGGCAGGGTCCGGGCCGGCTCGTGGATCAGGGCCTTGAGCGCGATCATCCGCTCGATTTCCCGGTCGAGGGCGGCGTATTCCGCGTCCGAGAGCCCCAGTAGGGCCTGGCGGGTGATCGCCTGGATCAGTTCGCGCTCGACATTCGGCGCGGCCCCAGCGCCCGCCATGATTTGTTGCAGCGACAGGGTCGCCCGCGTGAGGTCGTCGGCCCCTTGAAGCTCGAATCGCGCTGGGTAGATCACCCGGATCGAGTCGCGATCGGCCTGGTCGATCGGCCGCGAACGGAGCACCAGAAGGGCGTATTCCGCGAGGAATCGCTCGGCCTTGGCGAGGCTCTTGGCGATCGAGGCCAGGAGCTTGTGGCCGGTCGCCGCGTCGAGCTGTTTCGAGATCCCTGATTGACCCACGGTCCCGTTCGAGCCCGCCGGCCTGGTCAGGCACGCCCGCCGGTCCTTGGCCTCGAGGATGTCGAGCTTGTTCTTGCGGATCGATTCGGCTGGGTCCTTGGGGGGCGAGACGAACTCCCACCCCTCGTAGGCCCCGGTCTCGGGGCTCTTTTTCTTGGGCAGGATATAGCCGGGACCGACCGAGAGGGTATTGTCGGCCTTGCAGAAATCCTCGGCCCCCGACAGAAACGGATGCGCCTGCAAGGTATCCGAGAGGATCAGCTCGCTGTCTCGGTTGTAGTATTCTCGCTGAAGCTCGGCGACCCCCTCGTAGCGGCTCTTGCCCACGTGGGGCATGCGGTGCTTGGGCTGGTCGACCAGGCGGACGATCGGCACCCGGCCAAACCGATGCGGGGTCCGGATCAGAATGGTGTCGCCGTCGTAATTATAGAGAATCGATTCCCGGCTGTTCCAGTAACGATAGCGAACGTATTCGTCGCGCCAGGTCACGCCAGCCTCGGTGTCCTGATCGGGGTCGAGGGCCTCTCCCTTGGGCCCATGGTCGACCCGCTCGCTGGGGTCGACATACTCGCGAACCAGGCACTCGGTGTAACGACCGGCTTGATCAAGCCGCCACCAGAGCATGTTTTGCGGCAGGATAAACGACGCCACGCAGGTGTCGAGCCCCAGCCGGATCTCATCGAGCCGGGTGACGACGGTCTCGCCGGGAGGAATCCGCGGGTGGTCGAAACAGACGTCCAAGCAGCCGAGCACGAGGAAGAGCGGGGCGACCGAATCGCGCATCCAGTCGTCGATGGAGGAGCCCCGGCCGTCCACGTTTTTCCACCAGCCGATCAGGTCGAGGGGTCCATCCCTGCGGACTTCCTGGTCATAGATCTTGGAGAGGTGGATCTCGACGGCCTCGCCGACCCATTCCGGGACCGGGGTGCGCGACCGACGGAGCTCGTAATCATCGTCCTGGGAGGTCGAGGCGGGGTCGGAGCCGAGCATGCCAGGGTAAGGGCCCATGCCCAGATCCTGGGTCTGGGAATCGATCATGCCCATGCCCGAGGAATAGCCCTGGTAGACGGTGGGGAATTGCTGGGGATCGGGGTATTCGCGGCGATGGCGAAACAGGTTGCGACAGGGGAGCCCACGGCGGTCGGGACCATAGACGGCGTTACGGTAACGCTCGCCCCCCTCGAACGAATCCAAGAGCCACCGCCAGCGGATCTGGTGCTCGAGCCACTCGACATGGCGCTTGCGGACCACGTTCTTCCCGATGGCCTCCTGGGCCCTGGCCGGGACCGACCGCTTGGCGGGCTTGTTCCAGTCGTTCGCCATGGTCAATTCATTCCCTGAAAAGCGTCCATGATCGTTTCCACGAAATGCATGGAAAGCGGAATCAAGATCACGAGCGCGGTAAGTAAGAGCATCAGGTCAATCCAGGAATAACGCATGACGACTCTCCTTGTAAGAAAAAACGACGCGCGTCGCGAAAAAGCGTGGCGGTTCACGAGCCGTGGCGGTTGGAATCACGCGACCGAGACGTGTTTCGCGAGGCACGAGTCGCCGTCGCGGCGAACATGCGAGCCCTTCGCACGAGCCCGAACCGGCGGCGAGTGAATTCCGGGCAATGCCGCGGGGGCGTGCGATTCCCTGGCGACACCGGGTGGGTTCCAGGAAAGCTTGTTCCCAGGCGGGCGTGAACGGCTACGCCGTGGCTTGGATCACGCCGGCGATTCCAGCCGATGGCTGTTCACGAGACCGATCAACGTCGTGTTCTGTCGGAGATGTCGTGAACGTCAGCGCGCGAATCCCCCTCCCGAGGGGGGTGTTCACGCGGTGGGGGTGGGGATGATCCGTGCCGGAACTCCGACGGCGGCCGCGCCGGCCGGAACGTCACACAAGACGACGGCGTTCGCCCCAATCCTGGCGCGTTCCCCGATCCTTACACCCCCGAGGATGACGGCACCCGCC
>JAKBAP010000334.1 GCA_021808995.1 Planctomycetota bacterium
GGATAGCCTCTTAGTGTCTCTAAGAAGAACGTGGCCGAAGCCAGCCGTATCGACGAGGAAAGCCTCCAATACATCGATCGGACGGTGGCTGGCAAGACCCTCGGCACCAACCCCGCCGTCTCCCATGTGTATCTGGCTGTTTCGGCGGAAGTAGGCCGGCGGTTGGCTGGGCGCGCATCCGACGGCACCCCGGGTTGGGCTCACGTCCTCGGTTGGTCGACCTTTGTCCCATCGGGACCACGAATTCTCGACCCTGGTCGGTGACGGCGACCCGTTTGCCCCTCCCAGCCTGCTTCGTGTGTGATCCTCTCTGAGTCGTCACGATCAGAATTGGGCGTTATCCGTGGTGCCCCGTTTATTCAAGTATTCCGCGTTGCGAAACCGGATTCGAACGACGCCCCGAGAGCGGTCGACGAACTTGACCCGAACAGGGGCGGTCAGGCGGAGGACCGTGCAACCCGCGATGATCGCGGGGAAGATCATCACCACACAGGCCGCCAGCACGTAGTGGTGATAACTTCCGAAGGTGAAGAACCCAAGCGCGGGAATGCCGAGGACGCCCGCGGCACCGGCCGCGACGAGCCCGCTCGCTCGAATCCGCCCGAGAGACACGCGGGCGCATTCTGGGCATTGAGGAAAATCGAGCGCCAACCCTCGGCCGAGCTGGGCTTGATAGGCTGAATCAGGCCCCGCCCGCGCGAGGCATCGGCAACAATCCACGCCCGGGACGCGTTCTCGACCGATCTGGATCTCGATCCAACCGTCCGGCCGCGGGCGCTCGGTCGAGGGAGGTTTCGTGGGTTCGAAGGCACCCGCGGTCGAGTTCCACACGAGGGCCTGAGGCGTACACCGGGGCAGGTTCGGCGGATACGGAAAGTCGCGATTTGGCTGGATCCGACTCCGCAGGACAGGGCGGATCAAGAGGATCGCCGCCGCCAGCACGCCCGAGACAAGCGCCACGCCGATGATGTAAACGACCACGTCCTTGAGGGGCCCTCCCAGGGCGAGGCCAAAGGCGAGGATCGATAAAACGAGCCCGCCGAGCCCGACGACCCGGATCGCCAGCGGCGTCGTCCACCGGCATCGGCCGCGACGATAGCCGGAAATCAGGTTCTCGCTAATCCATTCGCATTTTGGGCATGGGACCAACTCGGATTCCTCACTCAGCCGCTTTTCGAGGTCGAGCTCGGCCCGCAGCCGTGCCTTGGCCCGCGCGTGGTCTCTTTTGTACCCGTAATGTGACCACGACGATCCCGAACCAATCCGAGCGAGCTCATAACAGTATTCGCGGCCGCACTGTTCGCAGGCTTGCCCGACGACGCGATGGCCAATCAGCGAGACGTCGAATCGCTCACCATGGTAAAACACGGTCGCCTGATCCTGGATTACGAGAGTCGACCAGCCTCGTCTTGGGATGCCGCCATGTTCTCCGCCAGGCCGCGAAAAGTAAAGAATCCCTTCGCGGCCCTTTGGTCGCGACCCAAAATGATCCCTGGCGAGCACCCGGCTGTCACGCGAGAATAGCGTCAAGAGCGCGGCACCGTTGGTCCGCGGGGCGAGGAGGCCGGAATGAGCCAGTGGCGTGGGCGATCGACCAGACGAGTCGTGATCCGATGGCTGACGATCACGCTGGCGCTCGCGCCGATCGTGCTGGCCTGTGTCTCTGGATCGCTCTGGCTCGAGGCTCGCCTGGACGGGTCGTTTTACTGGCGGGCGGGGTTGGTCGCGGCGATTGGATTTGAAATCGCCCATGGCCTGGCGGTGATCCTCGCGACCGTGGGCCTGGCGGCGATGGTGCTCTTGCTCTCGAAAGGTCGGCCGCGCGATCCGGCCCGGCGGCGATTGGCGGCTCGATTCGCCCTTTGCTGCGGTTCGCTGGTGCTCGGGCTTTCGCTCGCGGAGGCGGCGACGGCGGTCTGGCGAACGAGTCTCGAAGCCCACCACGTCATGCCCCCTGGCGGCTTCACGCTTGAGCCAGGAGAGCCGGTGGCGCTCAAGGCCCCGACCGACCTCCGGGCGCTTGAGCTCTCCACTGACTTTCGCGACACAGCCGACGATCCCACGGTCGACATCGTCATGGTCGGCGAATCGAGCGCTGAGGGTGTGCCGTATAATTATTGGCTCTCGATCGCGCCGATTCTCGAATGGCGGCTCCGCGAGATCCTGCCCGGCAGGCCGATCCAAACCCATATCCTGGCCGCGTCCGGTGACACTCTCGAGGGACAGTCGAGCCTGGTCGGGCGGCTCGAGCGCAGGCCCGACCTGTTGATCGTTTATTGTGGGCACAACGAGATCGTCGCGAGATTACAGCCCTCGCGAGAGATCCCGTATTATGTGGACGATCGGACTCCGTCCGCCTGGGCTCGGTTCGTGAGCCGGCTTGAGCGGCTGTCGCCCATCCTCGGCCTCCTCCACGAGACGGCGGAGAAGTGTCGGATCGCGATTCCCCCCTCGCGGTTTGGGACCCGCGACCTGATCGATCGGCCGGCATACAGCGAGCGGGAATACGACCTGTTGCTGGCCGATTTTCGCGCCCGGCTGGACGCGATCGTCGCTCACGCGACCGGGCTTGGGGCCACGGTGGTCATGATCGCGCCGGCGGCGAACGACGCGGGGTTCGAGCCCAATCGGTCGTATCTGAGCGCGGACACTCCCGCGGCCGAGCGAGACCGATTTCGCCGCGATTTCCTGGGTGCCCGGCGGCTCGAGGGTGGCCCGCCAGGCCCCGCGATCGCCGCGTTTCGGTCGCTCATCGCCCGCCAGCCGACCTTTGCCGAGGCCCATTACCGCCTCGCCCGTCTGCTCGAGCGCCAGGGTGACTGGGAAACCGCGTATCGCCACGACGTCCTGGCCCGCGACCACGATGGATACCCCATGCGAATGCTCACCCCGTTTCAAGAGGTGTATCGCGAGACGGCCCAACGACGAGGAGCGATCCTCATCGATGGCCAGTCGTATTTTCACGCGATTGGCCGGCATGGACTCCTAGACGAGCACTTGTTTCACGATGGCATGCATCCGTCGCTTCGTGGGCAGATCGCGCTGGCGCAGGCGATCCTGGCGGGTCTCAGGACCAAGGGTGCCCTGGGCTGGCCCGCCGATCGCGCGCTTGAGCCGATCGATCCCGCGGCGTGCGTCGCGCGGTTTGGCCTGATTCCCGAGGCGTGGCGGAAAATCGCGCATTGGGGGGCGATGTTTTACGACCTTACGTACCCGATGCGCTACGACCCGTCCGACCGGCTGGCGAGGAAGCTGGGATTCCTTGAGGCGGCGGAGCGAATCCGGGGGGGTGAATCGCCGGATTCGCTGGGCCTGCCCAATCTCGGTGTTCCGGAACCCGTCCCTCTGGTCCCTCTGGTCCCTCTGGTCGAGCATGGGGACTGACGCGGGGCGGTGTCCGAGCGGGCGCTCAGAGCAAGCGCTTGGGGGCGGGCTTCTTGGCGGGGTCGAGGATGCCGTTGTCGTCCATCCACTCGGCGAGCCGCTCGGGCCATTTCTTGACCGAGGCGAGCTTGGACCGGCCCCCCATGTTAAAGCCGTGCCCGCCATGGGCGAAGACATGGGCCTCGACCGAGACCCCGGCCTCGCGATAGCCGGTGAGCATGCGAGTGATCGTGCCCGATGCGCCTTGGTCGTCATTCGCGACGAGCAAGAACGCGGGCGGGGCGTCCTTGGGAATGACCTTGGGAATGCCCAGCGGGCCAGGGTAGATCATGACGACGAAGTCAGGCCGGGCGTTTTCCCTGTCGATCGGGTCGGCGGCCGTGGTGTTGGCGGCGTTTTCACTGTACGAGACCATCCCCGCGACCTCGCCGCCGGCCGAAAAGCCCATGACGCCGACGCGATTGGGGTCGAGCCCCCATTCGTGAGCGCGTGAGCGAACCAATCGCATCGCGCGCAGGCCGTCCTCGCGGGCGTGCTTGTCGATCTGATAGGGCGTGTGCTCCTCGCGACCCAGGCGGTACTTGAGGGCGAAGGCGGCGACGCCGATGCTGTTCAGGTACTTGGCGGGCTCGACCCCCTCGCCGTTGAAGACCAGGAGCCGATGGCCACCGCCGGGGCAGATCACGACGGCCGCGCCGGTGGCCCGGTCCTTGGGGGGGAGATAGGCGGTGATCGTGGGGTTGTGGATATTGCGGATGTAGTAATCCTTGGCCACGGGGGCCTCGGAGCGGCGATCCTCGAACCCCGGAGCCCCCTTGGGCCAGAGCGGGATTTCCTCCTGGGCTCGGACAGCGACGGGGGATAGCGCGATCAAGGCCAGAATCCACGGGGAGCGTTTCATGGCGCGATGGGCCCAAGGGCCCCTCCAAGGAGAGGAATGATGGTCCGGCAAGTCTCCACATCATAACGCGGATCGGACGGCGATCGAGCCCCCGGCGATCGGGCGGGGTCGATTCAGCATTTTTCGATTTTGACGTCGCCGACCAGTCGGGCGACCGATTCGGCGTCGATCGCGCCTGAGTCCCAGACCAAGGCATTGGCGACGGCGGCGGCGACGCCGTGGCGGATCCAGGTCTCGGGGTCGAGGCCCGCGAGCCAGCCGTCGACCAGGCCCGCCAGCAGGCAATCCCCGGAGCCGATCGGGTTGACGGGCTGGATCGCGGGCGGGATCGCGCGAAAGGCGGTCGCCTCGTGCATGACCAAGACTGGATTGGCCCCATCGGTGACCAGGCCGGCCTTGACCCCCTGCCCCGACCAGGTCTCGAGCAGTCTCCAGAGGTCCCGATCGGTGGGGTCCTGGCGCATCAGGAAGATCCCCGCCTCGCGGCGGTTGATCTTGATCACGCTCGGCCACGGACCACGAACGGCGTCGAGGGCCGGGCCATAGGTGTCGAGGAAAACCGGCACGTCGCGCGCCTGGGCCAGCCCGATCATGTCGCGATAGAGCTCGTGGGTGGAGGCCGCGGGGCTCGATCCCGAAAGGGTGAGCGCCTTCGCTCGGCGGCCGTCGAGCATCTTCTCGACGACGCGCGCGAGCATGTGGGCCTCGATCTCGGTGATCTCCGGGTCGGGATCGAAAAACGCGGTTTGCAGCGGGGTCCCGCGGGTATTCACGGTCAGGATGGCACGGGTCGTCGAGGTGGTGGCGATCACGACGGGGTCAAGATGGTCCTGGCTCCTGAGCAAGACCTCGCATCGAGCCCCCATTTCGCCCCCCAGAAAGGTCGCCGGGACCGCCGATCGCCCCAGCCTGGCAAGCGCCCGGGCGACGTTGTTGCCCTTGCCGCCGGCGACCTCGCGCAGGGTCCCCCCGCGAACCAGGTCCCCCGGCCGCCAGGGTGCCACGGTGAGCGTGCGATCGAGACAGGGATTGAGCGTCACGCAGACGATCATCTGGACGGCCCTCCAAAAAAAAGGATGCCGCGTCCCACGGAGAGTGACGCGACGCCTCTATTGTGGGGACGAGCGGCCGCGATACAACGGCCCGCCGGCCACGGTCACCCGTTGTGGCGCGGATTCCGCGTCGGATATGGTGGTATCTTCGCCCGTTCGGTCGATCCCGAACGAGCCTATCTGGGTCAAGGCCGCGATCACGGCCGCCTCGGGGGGATTATCAGTCCATGCCTGGTTTTGTCGTTCGACTCTTGCCCTACGCGCTCGCTTTCTCGAGCAGTCTGTGCATCATGATCCTCGAGCTCGTCTCGAGCCGGCTGGTGGCGCGGCACGTGGGATCGTCACTGACCGTCTGGACCAGCGTGATCGGTATCATTCTGGGAGGGATCTGCCTGGGCAACGTCCTGGGCGGCCGATTGGCCGACCGCGTCGACCCCCGCCGCGCCGTCGGATCCCTCTTCGCCCTCGGAGCCCTCCTGACCCTGTCAACC
>JAKBAP010000335.1 GCA_021808995.1 Planctomycetota bacterium
CGGTACAATCCCTGCCGTTCGCGCTGGGCTCATGATCGCGTATAATCGCTGTTTTACGAAGCGAGACGTCCTCGTCGATGGTCATTTACGGGGGTTGAACACGGTGTCCCACGAAAACGCGACTCACGGTCGCCCGTCCGCGTCCGAGGCCCCCGCGGCCGCCTCGCTCACCCCCGCGACAGGCTGGCATTTCCTGCACCTGTATTATCAGATCGACCGCGATCGGCTCTCGCGAATGGATGAGGACGATCGCGAGTACGCGAGAGTCGAGCTCATTGGCCTCCTCGACAAGCTCTCCTGGGGCGCGATCGAGCAGCTTCAGTGTTTCGCGGTGCCGGGTCACAAGGCCGATTTCGGGATCGTCGCCGCCGGGCCCGACCTGAAGGCGATCCATGCCCTGGAAACCGCCATTCAAGCCTCGAGAATTGGGGTCGCGCTCAGGGCGACGTATTCGTTTTATTCGCTGACGGAGGTTTCGGAATATGTTCCCTCGGTTGACGACTATGGTCGGATTCTCCGTGATCGCGAAGCGGTCGACCCCGAAACGCCCGCCTACAAGGCCAAGCTGACCGCCTACGCCGACCGTCTGGGACCCATGAACCAGCAGCGCCTCTATCCGGAGTTTCCCGATTATCCGTGCCTGTGCTTTTACCCGATGAGCAAGATGCGCTCGGGCGACCAGAACTGGTATTTGCTTCCCTTTGAAAAGCGGGCCGAGTTGATGTCGCAACATGGCCGCAGTGGCATGAAATTCTCGGGGAAGGTCACCCAGGTGATCACGGCCTCGACCGGAGTCGACGATTGGGAGTGGGGCGTGACGCTCTGGGCTCGAAACCCCCTGTATCTCAAGGATATCGTCTACACCATGCGGTTTGACGAGAGCTCGGCTCGATACGCCCTGTTTGGCGATTTCTATTTTGGATTCATCCTGTCATCCCGCGAACTTGTGACGGCCCTCGGGGTCTAGGGAATCGTGGTCGATGGCGAATCCAAGGGTCGGAGGCGGGTTGGGCTCGCGAAGTCTGGTCCTCGCGAGCACGTCGCCGTATCGGCGGGCCTTGCTCGAGCGCCTGGGGTTGCCGTTTCGATGCCGCTCGCCTGACTGTGACGAGGGGGCTCTTCAAGGCCGGCTCGCCGACCCGATCA
Source organism: Planctomycetota bacterium (assembly GCA_021808995.1). Lineage (GTDB taxonomy): Bacteria > Planctomycetota > Planctomycetia > Isosphaerales > Isosphaeraceae > JAKBAP01. Next base: position 1,147 of record JAKBAP010000335.1, read on the forward strand.
CACTGGCCGAGACCCTGGCGTGTGAAAAGGCCGAGAGCGTGGCTCGAATCGAGCCGGCCGCGGTGGTGATCGGCGGCGATCAGGTGGTGGAGTGCGAGGGGCGAATTCTGGGCAAGCCGGGTTCGATCGAGCGGGCCGTCGATCAGCTTTCGCGGTTACAGGGTCGGGCGCATCGCCTGGTCACCGCGATGGCCGTCTGGAGCGAGGGTCGGATGATCAGGCACACCGATCTCACAACCCTGGTGATGCGCCCGCTGACACACGCGGCGATCGAGCGTTACGTGATCGCCGAGCTGCCCCTCGATTGCGCCGGCGCGTATAAGCTCGAATCACGCGGAATCGCCTTGTTCGAACGGATCGAGACCGAAGACCATACCGCCGTGACGGGGCTTCCCCTGGTAGCCTTGGCCTCGATCTTGATCCGGCTCGGGTTCGAGCTACCTTGAGGGCAATCGCCTCTTTCGGCTCCCCCGCCCTTGACAAAGCGGCCTCTTGCGAGTGCAATCCTTAGAGACGTGCCCGTAGCTCAACTGGATAGAGCGTTAGCCTCCGGAGCTAAAGGTTGCAGGTTCAAATCCTGCCGGGCATATTGAGTTTCGCTTCGGTTCCTTTTCGTGAATTGGCCCTCGTCGCCGGGCTTGGGCGACATCGTATTGGGTCGGTTCGCGTGGGATTTCCCGGTACAAAATCGTTTTCGCGTGGGCCGATCCCGTGGCCACCATTCACACCCTCGAATCGAGCGAGTCGACCAATGAGGGTCTCGTTCCGCCTCTGGAAAACGGCGATCGCCTGAGTCGGGCCGAGTTTGAGCGCAGATACGAGGCGATGCCGGGGCTCAAAAAGGCCGAGCTCATCGAAGGCGAGGTACACATGCCCTCCCCGGTTCGCCACCGCGGGCACAGCCATCCGCACACCCGATTGGTCGCCTGGCTGGCCAACTACGAGTCGAGGACCCCCGGGGTCGAGGCGGGCGACAATGGAAGCGTCCGATTGGACCTCGACAATGAGCCCCAGCCTGACGCGTTGTTATTCATCAGGCCCGAGCATGGCGGCCAGGCCCACCTGAGCGACGACGACTATATCGAGGGAGCGCCTGAGCTTGTCGCGGAGGTCGCCTCGAGCAGCGTCAGTTACGACCTGGGAAAAAAGATGAACGCCTATCGGCGAAATGGCGTTCGCGAGTACCTCGTTTGGCGGGTACTAGATCACCAGGTTGACTGGTACGTGAACCGCGAGGGACGATTCGAGCTGTTGGCTCCTGGGGCCGATGGGATTCTCCGAAGTACGGTCTTTCCCGGCCTGTGGCTCGACCCGGCCGCGCTGGCCCGTGGTGAAAAGGCGACCGTCGAGGCGGTGTTCCAGCAGGGCCTAGGCTCCCCCGAGCACGCGGAATTCGTCAGACGCCTCCGGGAGGGAGCTCAGGTCCAATAGACGCGATCTAGCCCGCGAGCGACCATGCTCGAACGAGGTCGGCCGCGACGCCGAATCGCGAGGATGGGTCGTTTCACCGAGGCGGGAAAAAGACTGGCACGTTGATATCATGGTATGACGTCTCGAAATACTCGAGGGCGAGCGCGAAGTCAAGCACCTGGCTGACCGTGGTGAATCCGCCGGCGGGGATGAGTGGTGGTTCAATGTTCAGATCGGCGAAAACGGTCCCGCCTGGGCGACGACCTGCTGAGGGGTCGGCAAGGGATCAAAACTCTCCTCCCCCAGGATGTTGGCGTTCACGGGAAGGTCGATGAGGGTGTTCAAGAACCCGGCGTGACCGAGCGCCCACGAGAGCGCCCGATCACGCCGGCTTACCTGGTGCCCGACACCCCTGGGATCACCCAGGGTTGCCCTTCATCCAGTACTCCGACGATGTCGATTCGATATTGCCCGAGAATCACCGGCCAGGGAGCGCCAACATGATCCTCGGTTACGAATTATGACGTGCCGTCGATGAAGTATAAGTGAAATATCCAAGCATTCTAGGTATGTTGGTGTTTAGGAAGATCGAACCGCTCATGCTTGGATCACCTTTACCCACGCAATGCTAACTTCCGATCCTGAACAATCCGGTGAAGGGCGTCGAGGCGACAATGAGAACCTAGGCCGAGATCGAGGCGGCCGTTTGCGAGGGGATCACTCGCTTCGAACAAGAATAGCTGGGCCGGGGACCCAAGGATATCCGCGCGTATTTGCTCGGTGACCGATTGGTCGTCCGCTTGCAAGGGGTGCTTACGGCCGCGGAGCGGCACCTGGTCAAGTCGCTCCCCGGCGAAAAGGGGCGTGACTTGCTCAAACAGGTGCGGACGCACTTGCTCGAGACCGCCCGCCCCCTCCTGGAGGCGATGCTTCAGGAAATCACGGGGCGAAAATCGCTGAGCCTGCACCACGACATTAGCACGGTCACTGGTGAGGAGCTCATGATTTTCACGCTCGTGGACCCGCCGTTGACTCGTGATGCCCGTAAAGAATAGGGCTCGGGCCTCGCGTGGTCATCCTGGACGGCGAAACGGGGCCACGATGGTCAGAATGAACCAATAATGGGCCGCGCTTCCCGCCAGTACGAACAGGTGGAACAGCTCGTGGGCACCCATGACGCCGGGCACGAGAACCGGCCAGCGCGCCAGGTTGAGCACGGCCCCCAGGCTATAGGAAACGCCGCCCAGGACGATCGGAATGAGAGCGCGGTGGGAGACGACCTTGGCTAGCTCGTGATAGCAGGCGACCGCGCCCCACCCCAGTCCGAGGTAGAGACTGGTCCCCAGCACCGGGGAAAAGCGACGGCCGATCGCGATCACGAGTGAGGCGGGGATCGCGACGCCCCAGACGATCGTCAGGGTCCAAACCCTTGGTCGACCGCGGAGCAAGGACCAGGCGATCGGAGTGTAGGTCCCGGCGATCAGAGCGAAGATCCCGACCCCGTCCAGCCGCGCGTAGGGTCCAAGCCCGTTCGTCATCGGCCTGACGGCGTGAAAGAGGGTGCTGCCGGCGTAGCAAAAGACCAGGGCCAGGCCATAGATGAGTAGGCTCAACTGCTTGGATAAGTCGCCAGCGCTCTGTCGCAAGAGCAGGATGGTTCCTGGGATCGCAAGCATGAGCCCCGCCGCGTGGGTCCAGGCGCTCATGGGTTCGCGAGGGTCGAGGAGGTCCATGGCTTCGGTTCCAGGCAAGCCGAGGATCGGGAGCGACGAGCACGAGCATGCCATGTCGCCAGGCATCGGCCCGCCGACTCCTGGAATCAGGAGCGAGGAGGTTGGATCGCGCGGCGAAACGAGCTCGTCATGAGCGAAACCACCGTCCAGCCGCTCAGCATTCCGAGAATGTAGACCGAGATGGTCAGGAGAGCCACGGGCGCGGCCAGGTTCCAGCTCAGGAACGAGAGAGTGACCTCGCCTCGATTTTGAACCGCGAAGACGCTGACCATCGTCAGGAAACCGAGCAAGAGGACCGCTTGGAGAATCCGCATAACAGTGCGCCTGGTGATAAAGAAGTGTTGTAAGACCCCTATTCCACGTTCCGCCTAGGTTTTGGACGGGCTTGAGAAATCCTCGATCTCTTGTTCCGCCTCATCTCGCGTGTAGCCGTATTTTTGCTGAAGCATGGACGAGAGCTGGCTGCTCCCCCCACCGAAGGTCTTGAGGTCATCGTCGGTCAACCTGACCCATCTTTCCTTCACCATGACGGTGAACTTTTCCCAGTCGCCCGCCATTTGATACCACGTCACCACGAGTCTCCCAGGGCGAAAAGGGTGTGCGACCGAGGTCGAACCAACCCCGTCCGAAACCGCGAGGTATCGCCTCGACGACCAGTAGCGCCAAGCGATGACAACTCATTGCCCAGGCCGCCGCTGGGTTTGTGTCCCGGGTTTCGACCGCGGTGCCAGGTGGCCAGGACAGCTATTAAGAGTTAGACAAGAATCGTCCGCGAATGCAACCCCATGCACGAGTTCTGATGTCAGTCCCTGAGACGCGCATCGTTGTAGTGTGTCAGCCCAAGTGGCACGAAGCCTTGGTTAGAAAACAGCCTCCTCCAGGGGTTACAATCGATGACAACCTGGAGGATTCACGATGAACGGGAACGCGAAGCGTCGAACCTGGTGCGCCGCCGACAAGCCGCGGATCGTCCTGGCCGGCATGGAACCCAACGTCGAGGTCTCCAACCTCTGTCGACGCGAGGGACTCAATCCGGTGCGGCACCACGCCTGGAAGAAGCAGTTGCTCGGGTCGGCGGCCCGCGTGTTCGAGGACAAGAGGGGACGGCCCAACGGCCAGGAGCAGAGGCGCGAGGCCGAGGTCCAGCGGCTCAAGAACGTGATCGCCGAGATCACCGCGCCTGAGATCCGCTCGGACAACGGGAGTTGCTACATCTCGAAGGAATTCCGGGTGGTGCTTGGCGAGAACGGCCTGAGCCATCAGCGGATCCAGCCGAATTGCCCCGAGGAGAACGGGCTGATGGAGCGAGCCAATCGGACACTGCGGGAGAGCCTTGAGGGTGAGGCGCCGACGAACCTCTTGGAGGCGGAATCGCTGATGAAGCGGATCGTGCGGCGTTACAACGAGGCGCGGCTTCACAGCGCGCTGGGGTATATGCCGCCGCGTGAGTTCTCGCGAGGCGAGCCGTCGCGTCGGTTCCAGGAACGGCGCGTCAAGCTGTACC
>JAKBAP010000336.1 GCA_021808995.1 Planctomycetota bacterium
CGTCGAGCGAGATGAAGAACTGGGCGACGCCGGGATCTCCTTGGCGGGCGCATCGCCCGGACAACTGGCGGTCGATGCGGCGGGATTCATGCCGTTCGGTGCCGATGACGTGGAGCCCGCCGACGGCCGCGACCCCTTCGCCGAGCTTGATGTCGGTGCCGCGGCCGGCCATGTTGGTGGCGACGGTCACCCGGCCGCGCTCGCCGGCCCGGGCCACGATCTGGGCCTCGATCTCGTGGTTCTTGGCGTTCAAGACCTGGTGCTCGACACCGGCCTGTTCCAGCAACGCGCTCAAGCGCTCGGATTTCTCGATGGATCGCGTGCCCACCAGGACGGGAACGCCTTTCTTGTTCCACTCGATGATCTGGTCGGCGACGGCGCGAAAGCGTTCGTCGGAGGTCGAGAAGACGCGGTCGGGGATCCACTCGCGGCAACTGGGGCGGTTGGTGGGAACCTTGAACACGACGACCTTGTAGATGCGCCTCAGCTCGCGGGCGTCGGAGGTCGCGGTGCCGGTCATGCCGGCGAGCTTCGAGTAGCGCTTGAAAAAGTCCTGGACGGTCACGCGGGCGGCGGTGATGGTCTCGAGTGTGATTTCAAGACGTTCCTTGGCCTGGATGGCTTGATGGAGGCCGTCTTGCCACTGGCGGCCGGGCATCATGCGGCCGGTGAATTCGTCGACGATGACGACCTCGCCGTCAAGGACGACGTAATCGCGGTCGCGGAGATAGTCGATCTGGCCGCGGAGCGCCCGTTCGACGTATTCGTAGACGCCGTCGACGGTGAGGCTCACGAAGGCCGGATTGGCGGCGACAGCCTGAACCTTGCGCCGGCCGGTGGCGGAAAGCTCGGCCTTGCGCTCGAGGGGGTCGTACTTGAAATCCTTGACCCGCGTGAGCGTGGCGGCGAGCTGGTCAGCGCCGTAATAGGCGGCGGCCTCTTCCTGGGTTGGCTGGTTGTTGGCCCCGATGATGAGCGGCGTTCGTGCCTCGTCGATCAGGATGCTGTCGGCCTCGTCGACGATGGCATAGGCATGCGTGCGCTGAACGGGAAGCTGGGCCTCGCTGGTCGCCCCCCGGCCCAGAAAGGCTTGCTCGAACGTCTTTCGATGCGAATCCCCGCCGAGCTGGAGCCTCTTGAGCTCGTCGCGAAGGAAATCGAACCCGAATTCCTTGCTCGTGCCATAGGTGATATCGCGCCCGTAGGCGGCTCTTCGTTCGCCGTCGGTCTGACCGGTCTGAATGCAGCCGACGGTGAGGCCGAGCCGCTGATAGACCGGTGCCATCCACTCGGCGTCGCGGCGAGCGAGATAGTCGTTGACGGTCACCACGTGGACGCCCTTACCCGTGAGCGCGTTCAAGAACGCCGGGAGGGTCGCCACCAGGGTTTTCCCCTCGCCCGTTTCCAGCTCGGCGATCGAGCGGTTGTGAATCGCGATCCCACCCACGAGCTGAACGTCGAAATGGCGCTGACCAATCGCGCGCTTGGCCGATTCACGCACCATCGCGAACGCCTCGACCAGGAGGCTCGAGAGCGAATCACCCTGGCGGGCACGCAGCCTCAGCGCCTGGGCTCGGGTCAGGAACTCGGCGTCGGAGAGAGGCTCGATCGTGCTTTCGAGCGCGTTGATTCGCTCGACCAGCACCGCGTATCGCCCCAGCTTCCCGGCGTGCGTCGGCCCGGCAAGTTGCTGCACCCGATTCAACCACCCCGGTCCTAATCGATTCGCCATGTTCGCCCCCGCCGCTCGCCATTTCGTCCCAGGCGCACTTCGTTCGCGACACCGGCCCGCGCTTCGATTGACGAGGCCCGGGTCTCCGCACGGACTATCCTAATGGGACGCCGACCCACCGCATTATCCCGACCAACCGTCAGCAGCCGCCATGGGTGCGTGTCATGGCTCATCTCCCAGTCCGTTCGTTCCGCCCGACGAAGCCCCCAGATGGGTCCGACCCGGGTGCGAGCATTTTTGCACTAACCCCTTGCTGGCAAAGGCCATATAGTCACCTTCCGGTAGCGATTCGGTTGCTCTCGCGCTGGCCCACGCGGCGAGCATCGCCCACTTGGTGGCGGCCGTGGGCTCGTCCGGGCGTTCATCGCCCGGGGCTGACCGCCACCAGATCACGAGCCCCCGGTCGGTCTCGACGAAGAGCCCTCGCTTCTCGAAATCGCTCACGATGATCCGGGCGATTCGGGGTGTCCTGGGGTTGGCTTGCCGTTCCAGGAAGCCGGCCAACCGGGCGGCGGCGACGATTCGTGGGTCGGGGCCGATCGAGCCCGCGTGTTCGGACTTCCAGACCACCCCTGGACGAGAGTCGATCGGCGGCCCGAGGCCGGTCCCGAGAATCCTGGCGATGGGCCCCAGGTGTTCGGAGTCGACGTCGTCGGGGGCAAGCACGGTCGCTCGCGAATCGACCAGGTACTGGTCCCCCCCCTCGAGCTGAACATAGGCCGCCGGGTGCTGATAGACCACCCGAACCTGGACCCGGCCCAGTGAGTAGGTCGCCTGAATCGCCTCCTCGACCCAGGGTGCTTCCCTGAACGCGGCCAGGAGCTGGTCGGGGCTGGTTTCGAGGGTTGAGAACCGCTCGGGCATGCCGGCGGCCTTTCGGACCCCCTCGAGAAACGCCCGTTCGCCCCCCTTGAACCAGGCCGGGGGCTCCTCGACGAGTTCGATCTCGCGAAAGGAAACCTGATACGTCGGCTGGCGCGCGAGCCAGAAGGCCGCGTGGCCGACGATCCGCCGGCCCATGAAGATCGCCCCCGCCGTCAGCCCCACGCCGACCACGACAAGCAAGATCAGCCGGGGCCATTCCAGCGAATGGGCGCGAGGAGATTCGTCGGCCAGGGGCGCGCCGGGACGGGAGGGCCCACCCGAGGGGGGGTCCTTGGCGACGGTCCATGGCGACTCCCGGCGATCCATGGGTCGGAATGCCTCCTGCTACGCGATCCGTCCCATCCTATCATCCGCCGGGCCGCTCACCAGACCTGGAGTTGAAGCTCGAGCTCATAACCAAACTGCTGCCAGACCTGCTGACGCACCTTATCGATCAAGAGCAGCACCTGGGTGGCCGTCGCCCCTTCATGGGCGACGATGAAATTGGCGTGGCGGTCCGAGACCTCGGCGTTCCCCTCGCGCAGACCCTTGAGCCCCGCCTGGTCGATCAAGGCCCAGGCCGTCACGTCGCTGGTCGGATCCCGGAAAATCAGCCCCGAGAGCTGATGGCCGTAGGGTTGGTTTTCCTTTTTCACGATCCAGATTCGCCGCATCCTGCGGACCAGCGACTCGGGGTCCTCGGGCCGGAGCTCAAACTCGGCCGAGAGGATCACCGGCTCGTCCAGGTTGGAATCGCGGTCGGCGAAGCTCAGATCGTCGCGCTCGCGAATCTGGATCTCATTCGCGGGGTCGAGCACCGTCGCCCGGTGGACGAGCGATCCAATCGCCCCACCGCGTCCTCCGGCGTTTCCCTTGAGGGCTCCCCCGACGGTGCCGGGGATGCCGGTCAGGATCTCGAGCCCCGCCAGACCCGCCCGGGCCGAGTGCGAAATCAGGGCCGTCAAGGGAACCGCCGCCCCCGCCGTGACAATGTTGTCGCGCACGGTCAGATCCGAGAAAAACGGGCTCTCGAGGTGAATCACGAGCCCGTCATAGCCCTCGTCTCGCACCAGGACATTGGAGCCACCGCCCAGGATCTTGAACGCGACCCCCGCCTCGCGGCATCGCCCCAGCACGCCCGCCAGATCCTCAACCGTGCGCGGACTGGCGAAATACCTGGCGGGCCCTCCCAACCGAAACCACACAAGGGGCGCAAGCGGCTCGTTTTCCCGCACGATCCCCCGAAAATCATCGAAGACAGCCATCGTCGTATGGGTCTCTACCGGCTCGGCCCCGTGGCACCCTCGCATTCCAGTGAATCTCGAATCGAGAATCGTATTATCCCACGTCCCGCGAGTCAAGCGCGGCGAGTGCTTATTCTGAACGTCCGTTTAGAGCGGCCACGTCGAATCGGCCATCGCTCGCAACAGGTCGAGGGAAGTCATGCGCACCACCAATCACGCGGGGTGGAGGCGAGCCCAGGGAACGGACCGCGACTTCTCAAGACGTCCCTCTTGAGCTTTCCGGCGATCGTCTTATGAAACTCTTCCTTGATAATGACCGGCAAGAGCCTGTTGCGTCGACCGAAAGACGATAAAAAACGAAACTCAAGGAAGATTTTTCTTGAAACGCTCTTGTCGTCCTCTTAATCTCAATTTGTCCTGGTCCGGCGACCCGTCGCGTTCCCCTGCGTTCCGGATGGAGTGCTCTATGTTTAAGCACCCCCGTGGTTCAGTCTCCGCTCCTAGCGGGGAGTCCGATCGGTCCCGTAAGCCCCACTGGATCGCCTCCGCGATCAGGCTTTCTCGATATCTATATATTAGTCGCTTAGTTTCCGATCCTTGAGCACCACGCGATTCGTGACAACTGCGTCACGGTGGATGAGTTTGCCCACGTTCGGGCCGGTGTGAGCCAGTGGGAGCGGGGATCGTTCGCGCTCTATCGAGAGAATCCGCCCCTCGTGCGTTCAATCGTGGCGCTTCCGGTTTGGCTGGCGATACCTCGAACGGACTACTCGAGGGAACGGGTTGGTCCGGGAGCCCGCACGGAGTGGGAGGTCGGCCAGGACTTTTCGTACTCGAACCCGGAGAGCTACCAGAGCCTCATCCGCGGGGCGAGGTGGGTCGTGGTGGTGTTTGGCCTGGCTTGTGGGGCGCTCATCCTACGTTGGTCGCGAGAGCTCTTTGGCCGACCCGCGTCATTCGTGTGCGCCTTTCCGTGGCTTTTCGACCCGAACGTCCTCGCGCACTCGGGCGTCGCGACCCTCGATGTTGGCGCGTCATTCATGGGATTCGCGGCGACCTATTGCTTTTGGAGATTCCCACGACGGCCTCGCTGGGCCTCGATCGTCCTTCCTGGCGTCGCATTGGGCCTAGCCCAAGCATCGAGGTTTTCAATGCTTGCTCTTTACCCTTCATGGATCGCAATGGCCGTCGCGTGGATGACCTTCCACGGTTCTCCGACCGGCTCTTACGGTTCCAGGACGATTCACACCTTGCAGGTGCTTGGTGTTTTTCTTCTGAGTTTCGCGACTCTTAACTCGTGCTACTTCTTCGAAGGGACGGGCACGGCGCTCGGGAACCTTCCCCTTCAGAGCAAGGCGTTCCAAGCACTGACCAGTCTGGGGGGGCCAGCGATCAATGGACAAAGGCTGGCCCAGACCCTCCCCGCTGACCGACATTCGCGTCCCACTCCCTTCGCGTTCCTTGCCGTCGGACAGATTATCAAAGAGGCGTGGTCTTCGCGGGTCGGCCGGCCCTTCGTGGTCGCATGTCTGGCATTCAACGCGGAGGAGGTCGGCCGATTTCGGTCTCAGTATCTCTCATATACCAATCAGCTCGCTGGCGGATATGAACACGTGTGCAAGTATCTTATGGGGAGCAACTACGATTGGGGCCAGGATCCGGTCCGACTCCAGCGGTGGATCGACGCGCATACACAGCAGGGGCCGATCGTGGTTTCCTGTTATGGAGCGATCGACCCCAGGATGGTTGGGCTCCCGCTGTGTTCCTTGCCCGAAGGGCCGCCATCGTTCCGGGCCGACGCGGAGACCCGATTCCGACCCTATTATCTCGCCGTCAGTTCGAATCTGATCCACGGATTGCCGCTTCCGCTTCGACGGCGTGGTGGTTTTCTCACGGATGACGACGGTGAGGCCGTGGACGGATCTCGAGCCCTTGGCTCGCCCCGGC
>JAKBAP010000012.1 GCA_021808995.1 Planctomycetota bacterium
TCCGATCTCAAGGTCCGGCCGTTCGACCCCCCGCGCGTGATTCCGATCTCGGCGAGTTTCTGATCGATGACTTCGATGTTCCAGATTATGATCAGACGATGGAAGCCCTCGGCGGGTGGGGTCGTAGCACAAGCTTGTGATCAGGCCATGGCGTCCTGGGAGCCCTGGCAAGGGCACCCTGGGATGGGAAGGATTGAGGGGCCAAGGACGGAAATGACCTACGAGATGAAGCGTCGCCGTTGTGGTTGAAACGAAAACGTCCTGCTGGAAGCCCTTGCGGGAGTCCAGGTTGAGTGTGCGACGGCCCTGGTGAGCACCCAGGGGACATCGACCAATGACATAAGAGGTGTTTGCTGGATTCGGTCGCAAAAAAGGTAGTCGTTCACGGGCCGGCGCGATTGGAATCACGCGACGGTGATTTGGTTGGCGAAGCGCGGGTCGTCGCGGCGAACCAGAGGCGTTTGGTCAAGGCCCGAAGCCGCGGCGAGGCAATTCCGCGCTCCGACATCGGCCGGATCACATGAGTACGAGCCCGAAGCGCCGGCGAGTGTATTCCGGGCAAAACCATCAATGGCGCGCAAGCCCCAGGCTCGAGCCCGAGGCTGGGACCGGAATTCACTCGCTCGCGCTTCGGGCTTGTATCCCGAGCCAAGCCGCGGGGAGGTGCGATTCCCGGGTGGCACCGGGTAAGTCCCAGGAAAGCGAGATTCCCAGGCGAGCGTGGACGGCTACCTGAAGAGTTCGAGGGACGGACGAGCGCCTGTCGTCATAAAGACCTGGTCTGTCGTTATTATTTCTTCATGGTTCCACGGTGGTGGAGGACTCGTAAACAGGGCGAGTGGACGTCATGCCGCGCCGGTTGACGCGGTGAGCCGTGGTTCGCGTGCGATGTATGTTCGGATCGCGGCCGCGGTGAGCGGGCCTCCGTGACCGACGTGAAACCGACTCGCGCCGCGGTCCAGCAACTGAATCAGGCTCCGTCGCACCATGATCGGATCGTCCTCGAATGGAGGTTTCCGAGCATGCCGCAAGCGTGTGATGCCGCCGATGAGGATTCCGCCGATCGCGAGATCGCCAGCGAGCACGTCGCCGTCCGGCAACAACGCGGATACCGATCCCGAGGTGTGCCCTGGCGTGTGAAGGACCACGCCACCGGGCAGGCCGTAGCCATCCAGCGTGAAGTCGCCGTCGATCACGAGGTCGGGCTCGCACGGCTCGGCGCGACGCGCGGGAAAGCCCGTGAGGTCGAATAAACGTCCGGGCCAGCCCGTTGGCGGCCGTGGTCCACCCTCTCCCCGCCTCAGCCATTCCGCGTCAAGGGCGTGGACGGCCACCGGGGCACCCGTGGCTCGCTTCAAGGCCGCGGCGCCGCCGATATGATCGACGTGACGATGGGTAACGAGAATAAGCGAGGCGTCGCTAGGCGCGAACCCTTCGCGGGCGAGCGCGGCCAGGATCTTGGGCGCGCTCCCAGGGATACCGGAATCCACCACCACGGGGCGCTCCCCCACGATGATGAAGCTGTTGACCATGCCCAAGGGTAGAATCGGCACGGTGACTATGCGATGCAAACTCATTCGTACATATTCACTTAATTAGATGCCTCGTCAAGGCGTGCCTGGCGCGGAGGCAGGCTCACGTGATTCGCGGTTTGGGAGCGAGTCGGCGGGCGACTTCGTTGGCGACGGCCTCGCTGAAGCTGTCGGTGGATTCCTTGCCACCGAGATCGGGCGTGCGAACGCCCTCGCGCAGGAGGTCGAGAGTCGCGTTCTTGACCGCCTGGCCCACGGCGATCTCGCCCAATTGATAGAGCAAGAGCGACAGTGCGAGGAAAATGGCCGTGGGATTCGCCAGGTTTTTGCCGGCGATGTCCGGGGCCGTGCCGTGGGCGGCGTCAAAGAGCGCCACTCGCACGACCGCGGAATGGTCAAAGGCCAGATTGGCGCTCGCTCCAATGCCCAGAGACCCCGCCAGGCCACAGGCCATGTCTGAAAGGAAGTCGCCGTATTCGTTGAGCACGAGCACCACCTGGAATTTCTCGGGCGCCATGATCACCTTACCGAGCATGGCGTCGAACAGCTCGACCGAATGAGGCACCTCGGGGAATTGCCGGGCGACTTCGGCCGCGACTTGCTCGAAGAGCCCATCCGTGGCCTTTTGAATGGTGTATTTCGAGGAGCTTGTGACTCGTTTGCCGGTTTTGCGGGCGAGGTTAAAGGCGTATCGGGCGGCCTCGCGAACGGGTCTTCGCTCGACGATTCGCAGGCTGACCGCGCCATCCTCGCCGATCATGCGCCCGGGGTCGTCATAGGTTCCACCGGTGGCGATCCGGACGATGTCGAGGTCGAGCTCGCGGCGGAAGTTGCTAGGCACGCCGGGAATTGTGTAGACCGGCCGGTGGATCACGGAGAGATCGAGCCGCCGCCGGAGGACGGCATTGGGGCTTTCCTCGGCGGTCGCGGTGGGGTGCTTGAGGGCGACGCGGGTGGTCGTGATCTTCTCGACCGTCTCGTCATAGAGCTTTTTGCCCTTGGCCCGACGATTCTCGAGCGAGAGGTCGACCTCGAGAAAGTCGAGCTGGACCGGCAGCGAATCCGCCAGCCGGTGGACCGCCCTCGATAATTCCGCCCCGATCCCGTCGCCCAGAAGCTCAGTCACTTGATAAAGGGGACGCATCAGCCATTCGCTCTCCCACGCGGTTCACTGCGCGACAACGACGCTCGAGCGGCCCCGCCGCCCGGTCCACGCACGCGAAACCGATGCATGGCGTTCCGCTCTTGGTTGGGATGCGTCAAAACCCACGGCCGGGGCGAAAACCAAGGTTCCCGATTGTAAGATCCGACCCGCAAAGCCGTCAAACCCGGCCTCTGGGAATCCGTTCTCGGAGGGGATGCTTGGCAACATCCCACAAAGCGGGGTATATTAGGGTATTCACGCAGGTTCGCGGGCGGATTCCACGGGGTTCGCGAGCCTTCGATCACGAGTTCACGACCCGTTCTTCACGTCAGTCGGGAGAGCGTCGATGTCCACCGCGGGTAAGGTTCTTTCCGTTGTCATCGCCCTGTTCTCGATTGTCTGGATGATTCTGGCCGCCGGGGTCGCTCAGCTTAACACCAACGCGAATACGGTGGTGCATGAGCTCCAGACGCAGGTCGAGAAGCTCGCCGGCGATCTGGATCAGGCCAAGGACGACGTGATTCACTTGCAAGACGAGACGGCCTCAATGCAAGAGAAGGTCGATCGCGGCCTGATGGTGCTTCGGGCCAAGCAAAACGATCTTGAAAAAGCGCGTTCCGAGATTCTCGAGACGCTCACGCGGACGCAATATCAGATGGCGATTCTGGAAGACACCATCAAGAGTTCGCAAACCACCCTCGCGAATCGCGATGAAGAGCTCGCGGCCGAGAAGAAATCCCTCGCCGAGGCCCGATCCGAGGTCCAGACGCTGATCGCGAAGACCAGCGAGATGATGAACGAACTGGGAAGCCTGCGTGAGAAGTTCCAGACGACCTACGCCAGTTCGTTGGACCTGCTCGGCGGCAAGCAGTGACCGAGGCCGGCTGGGTCGGCGTGATCGCCAACCGCGGCTCGGGCTCGGGACGGGCTGATCGATTGGTCAACCAATTTCGCGAGGCGCTCGACCAACACCGACTCACCACGCGGGTTGCCTGGTCGCTCGACGAGCGGGCCGATCTGGTGCGCGAGTCGGCCACGGACCCCACCTGTCGGTGCCTGGCGGCCGTGGGAGGCGACGGGACCTTTTCGTCGCTGGTTAACGAAAACCCGAACGTCCCCCTCGCGATCCTTCCCGCGGGGACTGAAAACCTTGCCGCCCAACATTTTCGGTCGCGAAATAACCCCCGAGCCCTGGCGGCTCGGATCGCCACGGGCCAGCCGATCACAATCGATCTGGGGCTTGCCCAATTTCGCCGTTTTGTCTTGATGGCGGGGTTTGGATTCGATGGCGACGTCGTCACGCGCCATCATCGTACCCGCGTCTCCCGAGCCGGCCGGATTCGGCCAACTCACCGGATGGCATATGTCGCCCCAATCTTGCGGTCGAGCTTTTCGTATCCGTTTTCTCGGATCACGGTCTCGGTCCTTGATTCAGGGCGAGAGCGGACGCTTCATGGGACCACGGTCTTCATCTTCAATTTGCCGCGGTATGCGATGGGGCTACCGTTTGCCCCACAGGCTCGGTGCGACGACGGCTTGCTCGACCTGCTGGTCTTTCGCGAGCCGGGGCCGTTCCAGGCGTTTTATTACCTTTGCAAAGTCTTCTTGGGAAAGCATTTACGCGATCCCGGCGTAACTCACCTTCAGGTCAGGAAGGTCCAAATCGCCGCCGATCGTTCGGTTCCGGTTCAGCTCGACGGCGATCCCGGAGGCTACCTTGAGGGGACGACCTTGGGTCAAGCCTCCCAGGGCTGGACGATCGAGGTGTTGCCGGCGGCCGCTCGGGTTTACGCCGGTGGGGGCAAGGGCCAGGTCGGGCCGGTTTCGCTCGCCGCCCAGCGGGAAAAACGCTAGGATCATGCGAACGCGGTCGTGTTCCTGATGTCTTGGTCGCGAAAGGAGTCGTGCGTGGTTCCCTCCAATCCGGTCGAGGTTGGTCCGGTCGTGATTGGCCGGGGGCGTCCCCTGGCGCTGATCGCGGGGCCCTGTGTGATGGAGCCAGGCGAGATGACCATCCGGATCGCGGACCGGCTGGTGGAAATCAGCCAGGCGGTCGGCGTGCCGGTGATTTTCAAGGCGTCGTTCGATAAAGCCAATCGGACGTCGGGCTCGAGCTATCGCGGACCTGGGATGGCCGCTGGGCTGGACGTTTATCGCCGAGTTCGCGCGCGGACGGGGCTGCCGGTGACCACCGATGTTCACGAAACCATCCAGGCGGCCCCGATCGCGGAGGTGGTCGATCTCTTGCAGATCCCGGCCTTTCTGGCGAGGCAGACCGACCTGCTCGAGGCGGCCGCGCGGACAGGGCGGCCGGTGAATGTGAAGAAAGGGCAATTCATGGCCCCCTGGGACATGGCCAATGTCGTGGCCAAGCTTGGCGAATCCGGGGCCAAGGGGGTCCTCTTGACCGAGCGTGGGACGACCTTTGGCTATGGCCGTCTGGTGAACGATTTTCGAGCGATCCCTCAGATGCAGGCCACGGGCGCGCCGGTGGTGTTTGACGCCACGCATTCGGTGCAATTGCCGAGCGCCGGTCTGGGTGGGACAGTCTCCTCGGGCCAGCGAGAAATGATCCCCACGCTGGTTAAGGCCGCCGTCGCCGCGGGCTGCGACGCGCTCTTTCTGGAAGTCCACCCCGACCCTGACAAGGCCCTCTCCGACGGGCCCAACTCGCTCAGGCTCGATGAGCTCGAGGGGCTCTTACGGGTGTGTCTGCGGATTCGCGAGGCCATTGCCGTCAGCGATTAGCCCCCGGCCCGGATCGAACATTCCGACCCTGGCCGGCGTAGCATAAGCAAAAACCGAGCGAATTCGCCTCCGTCAATCAACGATCCTCCACCACGCGAATCCAAACCATCAAAACCGACCAACGACCGGCCGGGTCGATCGAGGCCATGGCTCCTGTTGTCGGCGGGTTTTAGGTGAGATGTCTCCCTGGGAGTTCCTGGCTTGAATCGGTTCATGAACGATCTTGGCGCGCTGGCGATGGCGCTTGGGCTCGCGTTGTCCGCGGGCTGTGACTACTCCGCCCCGGAGACGCTTCCCGAGCTCGAGAGCATCCCCGTCAGAGCCTCGGCCGGGGCTGTCGCCGACTCCGATCCCGCCGATTCGCGGGGGAGCTCGGCGACCCTCCGCGCCGACGATCAACGCTCGGCGATCTTGGAGAGCTCCATCACCCTGATTCAGCGCGCGGCCCTCAAGCCTGGCGGCGACAATTTCAAGCTGGCCGTCCAGAAGCTCAATCATTACTTCGACGGCACCAGCCTGGCGGATTATCAGCTCGACGCGACGATGTTCAACTATCTCTCGACCCAGCTCCCGCCCCAGATGGTTCGCGAGCTGCAAAACCGCAACTGGTCTCTTCGGGACGCCCGCCACCTCGAAGATTGCATGATGTATTACGGCATCGCCAATCGAGTCGCCGGTACCGGCGAAAACCTGACCAGGGTGCGGAGGGTGTTCGATTGGGTCGTTCATCAGATTCAGCTTGTTCCGGCGGGTCTGCTGGGCTCGAACCAGCTTCCCCAGGTGTTTGCCCGGCCGTATGACGTCCTGTTGCGGGGCATGGCGACCGAATCGGGGGGTTTCTGGGCCGAGCGGTCGTGGCTGTTCATGTCGCTCTGCCGTCAGTTGGGGATGGATTCGGGGCTGGTCGCCTATAGTCGCTCGGACACCCTCGAGCCCATGATCCCGCGCTATTTGCCAATGACCGAGTTCGAGGCCGACCTGCTCAAATTTCGCCGGGGTCCCAAGCCTCCTCTGATCTGGATCTGCACGGTCCTGATCGACGGCAAGCCTTATCTCTTCGACGCCCGGCTGGGTCTCGAGGTGCCGGGAGCCGATGGCAAGGGGGTGGCGACGCTCGACCAGGCGATGGCCGATCCCGAGATTCTCGAGCGCATGAATCTTCCCGGCGAATCTCCCTACGGCACCAGCCGTGCCTCGCTGATCGGCAGCCCGAGTAAGATCACGGTCTTTATCGATTCCAGCCAGGGCTATTTTTCCCCCAAGATGCGTTTGCTTCAGCGCGATCTCGGTGGCAAAAATCGCACGATCCTGTTTCGCGACCCAGCCGACGAGCGAGAGCGATTCCGGGAGGCGCTCGGGGACCATTTCGGCGGGCTCACCCTGTGGGCGCTTCCGCTCGAGGTCGAAACCCGGCTCTTTACCGACCCACAATTCGTGGCTTCGATCCAGTCGTCACTGGTGCTGTTTCGGCCGGAATTCCCCCTGGTTTACGCCCGGGTCAAACAACTCCGGGGCGAGTCCGAGGCCGCCGTGCTCGATTACGTCGGGTTTTCCCAGCTTGAGAACGCCCCCCTGGTGACCGACAAGCACAAGACCATCCCCAAGGAGGTCCAGGACGGCCTGGACGTCTACGCCACGTATTACCTGGGTCTGGTTCACCTCGAGCGCAAACGGCTGGACCAGGCCGAGACAATGTTCCGGCAGATCCTCGAAAAGCTACCCGAGCCGGGTCCAAATTTGCCGTATTACAACATGTTCCGCTGGGGGGCGGCGGCGAATTTGGCGTCGATTCTGGATGCTCGAAAGGACTACCGGGGGGCTCTTCCGTATTATCTGGCCCCCGACCCGACCTCGCAGCGGGTGGGTAAGTTGCTTCGGGCGCGGCAGATCGTGCTCGAGGATCCCATGGGGCCCGCGCCGGCGGCGCTTCCGCCGGCACCCCCTCCCAAGCCCGCGACCCCACGGCCCGCCAATCCATCGGCACCGCGTTAGGCCGCGGAGCCGTTCCAGGCCGATGTCCCGGCCTCTTCAAAATCCACGCGCGTTTCTGGTTTTGGGATTCGATCCCAACCGGAGACCGCCGTTGATGACTCACATCCCCGTCGGCGCGAAAACCTTCGCGCCCTCGACCTCGAAACCGGCCAGGAGCCGAGAGGTCGCGCTCTGGCCCAGCGCGAATTTACCGTGAACGGCGTAGTTCGAACCCTCCAACGAAAGCACCGTCACCAACCCGAGTCGCGGGTCGACGATCCAGTATTCGGGGATGCCCGCCTGGGCGTATTCCTCGCTCTTGAGCACAAGGTCGCGTTCGGGATGGTCCCGGCTCACCACCTCCATCACCAGATCGGCCCCTTCCCAGAATTGGTCGCCGATCCGACCGGCATGCTCGGTGGCCATGAAGACGATGTCCGGCTCGCGATAGGTCTCCTCGCGAATCCGCACCCGCACCCCCGCGAAATGCGCCTCCCCCAGACCGCGGGGGGTCACGTAGGATTGAATCGCTAGAAAAAGATACGCCACGATTCGCTGGTGGAGCACCGTCGGCTTGGGCAAGACATCGACTGGTGTGTCAAGGTCGGCATGGGCAAGACCTCGATCATTCCATCGGTGAATTCCACCAACAGATCGTGGCGTTTCAGATTATAAGTAATACTCATGTGTAAATGATCTCATGAATAGGAGTCGGCCGCCACGGGGTTCGCGAGCGTGCCCAGGCCGTCGATCTCGACCTCGACCTGGTCGCCGGGCTTGAGCCAGACCGGTGGCTTACGCGCCATCCCCACCCCAGGCGGCGTGCCTGTAAAGATCAGATCGCCTGGCTCGAGCGTCATTACTCGCGACAAATACGACACCAGGGCGTCGACCCGAAAAATGAGCTGGGCCGTACTCGAATCTTGCATCGTCTGGCCATTCAATCGCAGGCGAATGCCCAGGTTGTGCGGGTCTGGAACCTCGTCGGCGGTCACGAGTTCGGGGCCGATCGGGGCGAAGGTGTCAAATGTCTTGCCAATGGTCCACTGCTTGCCAGGCTTATTGAGCTGCCAGTCGCGCGCGGACACATCGTGGCCGACGGCGTAGCCCGCCACGTGGTCGAGGGCGCTCGCGAGCGGGATGTGCTTTCCGCGCTTGCCGATCACGACGACCAGCTCGGCCTCGTAATCGACTTCCTGGCTTTCGCGGGGAAGGATGATCGGCTCGCGATGGCCGATCAGGGTGTTGGCGTATTTGGTGAAGAGGATCGGTTCGCTGGGGGGTTGCATGCCGCTCTCGGCGGCGTGGTCGAGGTAATTGAGCCCGATGCAGAGGATCTTGGAGGGGTCTGGCACCGGCGCGAGCAACCGAACCCGTGCTGGGTCGTGGCGTTTGGGGGATTGCTTGGCGATCCTCCACGCGTCCTTGAGCGCGTCCGGCCCCTGCGCGAGCAGACTTCGCATGCTGGTCGCGCCGTCTATCTCGGCGTAGGCCCCCTCGAAAACTCCGCACGCCCGTGGCCCCTGTTCGGTCATCACCGTCACGAATCGCATCGCGCGTCACCCCCCTCAATCCACCACTCTCTGGCGACCGCGACGGCCGCCTTGCTTTACTTTATCGGTTTCTGGCTGGCGGGGGGAGTGCCGCGACGAGGGTGGCGTTACCTCATGGGCGATCCTTTACGGAGTGTTTCGCCGAATGACACGGTCTCCCTCGCGAGGTCTGGGCGTCTCAAGCTTCGAGAGAATCCGATCGAGTTTCGCTTCGAGCCGGTCAAATCGATGCTCCAGCCGCTCCAGATCCGGATTCTTGATTTCGGGAGCGGGGACCGCCATTTCATCAGCCCGGCTCGGGAAATCAATGCGGGGCGCGACCACCCGGTCTCCCGGAAGCAACGTATAGTTGGTCGATCGATCGGTGCCTACCATGATTTCATCGTAATCGATGGGAAGCACCTGGGTTTCCGAGCCAGGCGGGTACTCGCGGATGAGCCGGATTCTGGCGCGGTTGGCGGTTGGGAGTAGCCCACCGCCGCGATGGATGGCGTCCCGGACGGTATCGTTACCCGTGTACGGCACTCGCCCAGGCACCACGAATTCACCCTCCAGATAGTATTTCGCGGAGTTATACGCGGTCACGTCGACAAAGACCGTCAGCGAATCCTCAGGCGCGATGGCCACGTTTGTCAACTTCCCGTCCGGCCCAGGCGCCTTCTTGGGCTTCGCCCCGGTCGGGTCCGTTTCCACCAGCCCAAGGGCTTCATCGGTGAGAAACTTTCTGAAATGCTCGACGATCTTTTTCTTGATCTCGCGAACCGTGAGGCCAGCCACCTGGACTTCGCCGTAGAAACCCAACGAGAGCGTACCGTCCTGGCGAACTAATCGCTCTCCAGAGACGGGTCGGCCTGGGAGAGCCTCGAGGACTTCCACGAGTACAATGTCCGTCGGTCCGACGACATAAGCCGGCCCAGTGGATTTCGGGGGGACCTTCGCCTGCCTGGCGGCTGGCCTTGGTCCCTGCTTGGTTGGCTCCCGCCCCGCCTGAAGCGCCCAGGAACTGGCCCCAACGATCCCGGCGGACATGAACGAACAGATCATGAACACATTCACGGCTTTGGACATTGTCATTCTCCAGACGATGGACGCGGCGACTGATCCGACAAGGCCCCCGGCGGCGTGGCCCGACAGGGTCGCGGTCGCGGCGGCGACGGTGGCACGAACAAGAGAAAGCGGGACCGTACCGACAACGACGGCTCGGGTGGTCGAATCCCCCAGCGCGGCCACGATGGCGGCCAGTGGCGCCAGACCCCGGCGCAGCAGGCGTTTCCCGAGAATGTCACGGGCCCGCGCCAGCCGACTCCGGACGGTGCCGATCGGGCAATCGAGCCGGTCGGCCGCTTGTTCCTGGGTCAGGCCCTCCCAGTAACAAAGGACCACGACCGAGCGATATTTTTCGGGCAAGAGGGCGACCTCGCGCTGAATGGCGAGGCTGGTTTCGGCACGTTCCGGGAGGGGGTCCGAGCCCTCGACGGCTTCGTGGACTTTCAGGGAGGCACGTTCCTCATGAACTCTTCGGCGGGCGAGCTCGACGCGGGTCCTGGCCGCGACCCGGCAAGCGACACCGTGGAGCCAGCCGCCGAGCGAATCCAGCCGGTGAACCGACGCACGCTTGCGAACCAGAACCAGAAACGTCGCCTGAAAGGCGTCGGACGCGTCGGCGGGGTTGCCCAGGATGTTGAGACAGACGCGATGCACCATCGGCCCGTGGCGTTCGATCAGGGCTTCAAACGCGGCATCGCCAGTGGCGTCGCGGCGGTCGATGAACAGCTCGAGCAACCGCTGATCGCCCAGCCCACGGGTCGAGCCCAGGTCAAAAAGCGCCTGAAGCTCGCGAATCGCGCCACGACCGACTCGGTGAACCATGGGATCAGTTTTCCGTGGCCTGGGTTACGTTCGGATCGTTGCTCCTATAGTACAGTGCCGGAATCGAGGTCCTACTATCCACGAATCTCACGAAATCGTACGAACCCGAAGGGCCCGCGAGTGTGTCGGCCGTACCCTGAACCGCCAATCAGCGCTGTCGCTGTTTACTCGGGACCGCCATTGGAGGGCGAGGGGATTGATTTGGGGGCGAAGCCCAGGATCACCCGGCACGGGGCGTGCTCTAACACATACCGGGTGTTGGAGGCGAACTGAGTCGTATCGCCGCGCCGGTATAATCCGCGAAGACTCATGAAGATCGCGTCGAACTTGCCTTCGATCGCGGCCTTGACGATCTCGGGTCCAGGCTCGCCGCGGGCGACCTGCCAGGTGGCCTCGTGTCCGAGCGCCTTGATTCGCTCGACGCCACGCTCGACGATCACATGGGCCGCCTCGCCTGCATCGACTCCCTCGGCTGAACCGTCCTCGGCGACATCCAGGAGCGTGATCTTGACCGCGGGATCGAGAAAGCTCACCACCGTATCCAGAAAATCCGCCGACAACGGGCTGCCGTCATAGGCCAGAAGCAGACGCTCGATCCCATGCCAGCTTCGCCTGAGCTCCGCCAGGAGCTGGGCCGTCTCCGCCGCGATCGCGCCGCCGCCGCTCTTGGGGATCTGACTGCCGCCGGCAATGTCCAGCCGGGCGTCACGATCCTTGCCAAGGACCCGGATCGTGATCGGATCGGGCTTCGGACCGCAGACGTTCAGCCAGTAAAGGGCCACCTGGTCGAGCTGATCCTCGGGCCGATACTTGTTCGACGGGCCCATGATCAGTTCCTGCGCGCCGATCGTCCTGGCTGTTCGCGTCATGGCGAAAAAGGGCTCGTTCGTGGGCACGATGAGGGGCTTGACCGGCTTACCCACTTGTTCGGCCAGATTCACCACGGCCGTCAAGAGCTGGCGGTCATTGGTGGTGATGGTGGGGGTGAAATCGGCCGAGCCCGGCGGAATCACGGAAGCCGTCATCACCACGACCTCGGTCGTCTCGGGATCGGTCTCGGCCAGGCATCGCTCGAGCATCACCAGGTTATGGGGCGAGCGGATCGCCACCAGCTTGCGATAAGGCTTGGTCAGGGTCAGCGATTGCTCGGTTACCTCCTCGGCCTTTTGCTGGTTGAATTGCTCCAGATGCTCATGCGAATCCGAGGCTGTCCCGACCCGCTTGCGGTGTGCCCGCTCGCTCACGTAAAACACCAAGAAAAACGCCGCCGTGAACCCCACGCCCGAGATCGTGGCGACTTCCTTGGTGAAGAGGTTCGCGATCGCCGAAAGCGAGAGCACCAGGAACACGACCGTCATGCCCACGGGGATCGTATAGCGACCCAGCTTGACGTTAAACGGCACCTCGAATTCACGTGGTTCCGGGCGCTTGAACCGGAGCACCAACATGGCCATCGACATGAAGACAAAGCTCCAGACCACGCCAAAGGCATAGGCCTCGCCCAGGGTCAGCACGTTGCCCATGGTGACGATGATCGTAAAGAGCTGAAGCCCCACGACAAGGTGAATCAGCCGGGCCGTCGTGCCGTATCGGGGGTGGGGCTTTTGAAACCAATCGGGCAAGACTCCGTCCTCGGAGACACGGTTGAGGACGCCATTGGAACCCACGATCGCGGTATTCACGGCCCCTGACAGGATGAGAGAGCCGACCACCACGACCACCCCGTTCAAGATCAATCGCGCCCACGGAGGCCCCACCACGTTCATCGCCAGCCCGCCGATCAGGTTGCTGGCGTAGCGGCCCGTACGGTCCCCCTCGGGGATGATCATCACCGCGAAAAAGCTGATCAGGGTCGTGAACAGCATGCTGTAGAGAAACACCACGAGCGCGGCCCGCTTGAAATTCTTGAGCTTCGGGCTTTCCACCTCGCGATACACCTGGGCCAGGGTTTCCTCGCCGCTCATCGCCAGGATCGAGTGGCCAAACGACATCAAGATCCCGACCACTCCCAAAAGCGACAGCCAGTTGCCCGTGAGATGATCGGGACGCAGCGAATCGCCCAGCTTGGTATGGCCGATGAATCCCAACGGGTCGACCTGCTTGCCAAAGGGGTCCATGATCGGTTGCCCAGCGGCGTCGATCTTTTTCGAAAGGTCGGGCACCACCGTCGGTAAGTGCCGGGCCTCGGGCCGGACCGCGATCGTCGTCAGGCACCAGGCGATCATGATCACCCCCATGACCGTCGTCGCCCCCATGATCTTGAGCGCCTGGTCGCTCGATTCATGGATGCCCTTGATGTTCACCCGCCAAAAATAGATCGTCACCGCGATCGCGATCAAGGCCGAGAGTGGGTTTTGATGGCGAATCAGGAAGCTCTCGGTCCCCAGCTCGAAGAGGTCGTTCAAGAGGCCAATAATGTACTGGCCGGCCGTGACGCTGCTAATAGGTCCGGTCAAGATATAATCAAACAAGAGCGCTGACACCGCGAGCCGGGCCGGCCCCCCCCCCATCGCCTCGCGGACGATGCGATAGACGCCGCCACGGACGAACATCGCGCAGCTCTCGATATAGACGCTGCGAACGCCATAGCTGAAGAGCATGACCGCGAGGATGAACCAAGGGGCGGCCGCGCCGATTTGGGACTCGACGATGCCGCCGATGTAATAGGCGGTGCTCGCCAGGTCGCAGAGCACGATGGCGGCCGTCCGCCAAAACGAGATAAACGTGAACATGACGCTGGTAACGACCAGCACCTGCCCCGCGGAGAGTCCGCGACGTTTGCCTTTCGTCCCCGGCGTCGGATTCGAGGAATTGGCGGATCCGGGGGAACGCGGGGACGGAGGGTCGGGGAGCATCAAGAGTCGATCTCGCGCGAGTCACGAAAACTAAGCAAGCGCACAAATGAGGAATTACACTCCCCCACGGGCAACGGCGTCAAGGGGGCCAGGTCAATAAGCCGCGGGGCACCGAGGCTCGAAGGGGTTCGAGCCCGAAGCGCCCGTGGGAAATGGCGTCGCGGGCAAGGCCCGGACGCAAGATCCAAATGGCGTTTCGGGCTCGGATTGGAATTCGACGATCTCGGCCTGGGTCTCGGCCCATGGTGTTACTTCGCCCGCGATTCGCGATAGCGCCTGATGAGCGCGTTGGTCGACGAATCGTGCGACAGGGCTGGATCCTGGGCCGACTCGAGCTCGGGGATGATCCGCTGGGCGAGCGCCTTACCGAGCTCGACACCCCACTGGTCAAACGAGTTGATCCGCCACATCGTCCCCTGCGTGAAGACGGCGTGCTCATAAAGCGCGACCAGCGATCCCAGGATCGCCGGGGTGAGCTGATCGGCCAGGATCACGTTCGTCGGCCGGTTGCCCTCGAAGACCCGGTGCGGGACCAGCCAGTCGGGCGTCCCCTCGCTTTTTACCTGATCGGCCGTCTTGCCAAAGGCCAGGGCCTCGGCCTGGGCGAAAACATTCGACATCAAGATGTCATGATGCCGCCCAGTCGGATTCAAGGACCGACTGAAGCCAATCAGGTCGCAGGGAATCAGTCGCGTCCCCTGATGAATGAGCTGATAAAACGAGTGCTGGCCGTTGGTGCCAGGCTCACCCCAGTACACCGGTCCCGTCGGGCGCGCGACGGGATTGCCCTCAAGAGTCACCGACTTACCATTACTCTCCATCGTAAGCTGCTGAAGATAGGCCGGGAACCGCTTCAAGTATTGGTCGTAAGGCAGCACGGCGATCGTCTCGGCCCCGAGACAATCGGTGTACCACAGTCCAAGCAAGCCCAGAATCACCGGCAGGTTCTGGGTAAACGGGGCCGTGCGAAAATGCTCGTCCATCGCGTGAAACCCGTCCAGCATTCCCCGGAAATGATCGGGCCGATCGCGATCATCGTCGACAGTCCGATCGCCGAATCCATCGAATAGCGGCCGCCGACCCAGTCCCAGAACTCGAACATGTTGGCCGCGTCGATGCCGAAGGCGGTGACCTCCTTCGTGCTCGTGGAGACGGCGACGAAGTGGCGGGCGACGGCTTTTTCATCCTTGAGGGCGGCCAGTGCCCAGGCACGCGCGGAATGGGCATTGGTCATGGTTTCGAGGGTCGTGAACGTCTTCGACGAGATCACGAAGAGCGTCTCGACCGGGTCAAGGTCGCGGACGGCCTCGGTGAAATCGGTGCCGTCGACGTTGGAGACGAACCGAAAGACCAGGTCGCGGTCGCTGTAATGCCGAAGCGCCTCGTAGGCCATCACCGGACCCAGGTCGGAGCCGCCGATGCCAATGTTGACGATGTTCTTGATTGGCTTGCCGGTGTGTCCCTTCCACGAGCGGTCGCGGATCCTGGACGCGAAGGCCGCCATCTTGTCGAGCACGCCGTGGACCAGGGGGACGACGTTGACCCCCTCGTGGATGATCGACGCGCTCCGCGGGGCACGCAGGGCGACGTGCAAGACGGCGCGTTTCTCGGTGACGTTGATCGCCGCGCCCGAGAACATCAGGTTGATGCGATCGCGCAGACCCGCCTCGTCGGCGAGCTTGAACAGGAGCGTCAGCGTGGCGTCGTCGATCCGGTTCTTGGAATAATCCATGAAGAGCCCCGCGGCCGAGGCGGTGTAACGATCCGCGCGGCCGGGGTCGGTGGCGAAGAGATCGCGCAGATGGCGAGCCCGGAATTCCTTCGCGTGTTCCTCGAGCGCGTTCCAGACTGGCGAGGTCGATTCGGTGGTCCGCATGCGATGGCTCCTTGTTGCGAGCGTGGCCTTGGTCGGATGAGTGAGTTTAGGTCAAGCCAGCGCCCGATCGACGATTTTCCTGGCCTCGGCCACGATTTTGTTCAGGTGATCCGTTCCGCGAAAGCTCTCGGCATAAATTTTATAGATATCCTCGGTTCCCGATGGGCGGGCGGCGAACCACCCGCTGGCGGCGACGACCTTGAGGCCGCCGATCGATTCACCATCGCCCGGCGCTCTCGTGAGCTTGGCCTCGATCGGCTCGCCGCCCAGCTCGGCGTCGAGGACGGCCTTGGGCTCGAGCTTGGAGAGCCGAGCCTTCTGCTCGGGCGAGGCCGGCGAATCGATGCGGGTGTAATGCGACGCCCCATACTGGCTTGCGAGGTCCTGGTAATGCTCGCCGGGGTCCTTGCCCGTCCTGGCCATGATCTCGGCGGCCAGAAGGTCCATGATCGGGCCGTCCTTGTCGGTGGTCCAAACCGTGCCGTCGACGCGGCTAAAGCTCGCGCCCGCGCTCTCCTCGCCGCCGAAACAGAGGTCCTGGTCGAGGAGCCCCTGGGCGAACCACTTGAACCCGACCGGGGTCTCGCAAAGGACGCGCTTTTCGCCGGCGACCACGCGGTCGATGAGCGCGCTCGAGACGGCGGTCTTGCCAATCCTGGCCGTGATCGGCCAGCGCGGTCGATGGGTGAGCAAATAATGAATCGCCACCGCCAGGAAATGGTTTGGGTTCATCAGCCCGCTCGACCGGGTGACAATGCCATGTCGGTCGGAGTCGGGGTCGTTGCCAAAGGCGACGTCGAACCTGTCCTTCATTTCGACCAGCCGGGTCATGGCGTACGGGCTCGAGCAATCCATGCGGATCTTGCCGTCGTGGTCCAAGGGCATGAACCGAAACGTGGGGTCGACCGTCGGGTTGACGACCGTGAGATCGAGCCGATAGCGCTCGGCGATCGGGGCCCAATAGGCGACCGAGGCCCCTCCAAGCGGGTCGACGCCGAGCTTGAGCCCAGCGGATCGGATCAAGTCCAGGTCGACGACGTTCTCAAGGTCGGCGATGTAGGGGGTGGCGAAGTCGATCTCACGCGTGGTCGGAGCCTTCAAGGACTGCTCGTACGAGAGCCTCTTGATCGCGCTCGTGCCCGATTCGAGGAGGGCGTTGGCGCGGTCCTGGATCCAGCCGGTGACGTCGCTTCCGGCCGGTCCGCCGTGGGGTGGATTGTATTTGAAGCCGCCATCGCATGGGGGGTTGTGCGATGGGGTGATCACGATTCCGTCGGCCAGGTGGGCCGACTTGCCGCGGTTGTAG
Organism: Planctomycetota bacterium; assembly: GCA_021808995.1. Lineage (GTDB taxonomy): Bacteria > Planctomycetota > Planctomycetia > Isosphaerales > Isosphaeraceae > JAKBAP01. The sequence continues at coordinate 16,855 of JAKBAP010000012.1, forward strand.
ACCAGGATCGCTCGCGAAATCACGGGCGTGGGGGTGAAGCCGCCGTTGGCCTCGATCACCACGTCCACGCCCTGGGCCGCCAAGACCTCAAGCGCGGTCCGCTGGGTGGGTTCGGAGAGGAGGTGGGTGTCCTTGCCCATGAAGAGCGGCCCGTCGATCCCCTTCATCCGCCGGTATTCAACGATGGCCTGGGTAATCGCCAGGATGTGAGCCTCGTTGAACATCCCATCCAGCGATGAACCACGATGGCCACTCGTGCCAAACGCGACCCGCTGCTCGGACCGGGACGGGTCGGGACGGGTCTCGTAATACGCGCGCTCAAGCGCTGACGGATCGATGAGGACGCTCTCGGGGGCCGGTTTCCCGGCCAGGGGATGAATCGCCATGACGAGTGCCTCCTGATATCAGTCGATCGGAGAGGGAACGGCCTTCCAGACCTCGCTCGCGTACTGGGCGATCGATCGGTCACTGGAAAACCCGCCGGAATGGGCCGTGTTCAAGACCGCGCGGCGGGTCCATTCCGCCGGCTTGCGATACAACTCGCCAACCGTTTCCTGGGTCCTCGTGTAAGAGGCCAAGTCGGCCAAGTGGCGATAGAAGTCGCCGTGCGGCAAAAGCGTGTCCCAGATCGGGCCGAACACACCCGGTTCGTCGGGGCTGAAATCGTCGTTTCGGATCATGTCAAGCGCCCGCCGGGTCTCGGGCTCCTGCTCATAGTGCCAATAAGGGTTATACCAGCTCCGCCCCGAGGCGACCTCCTCGGCCGAGAGGCCAAAGAGAAAGAAATTGTCCTCGCCAGCCGCCTGGGCCATCTCGATCGTGGCCCCGTCGCGGGTGCCGATCGTGAGCGCTCCGTTCATCATGAATTTCATGTTGCTGGTGCCGCTGGCCTCGTAGCCGGCCGTCGAGATTTGCTCGGACACGTCGGCGGCCGGAATCAGCCGCTCGGCCAGGGTCACGTTGTATTCGCGGAGAAACATCACCGTGAGTCGCCCCTTGGAGGCGGGATCGACGTTGACCTTGGCCGCGACGTTGTTGATGAGCTTGATGATAAGCTTGGCGAGCACGTAGGCCGGCGCGGCCTTGCCCGCGAAAAAAAAGGTCCGTGGCGGAATGTCGAGCTTGGGGTTGTCGCGCAGGCGATTGTAAAGAATAATGATATGAAGAACATTTAGAAGTTGACGCTTGTACTCGTGAATGCGCTTGACCTGGCAGTCAAAAATCGAATCGGGGTCGACGACGAGTCCGGTGGAGGTCTTGAGCCACTGGGCGAACCGGGTCTTGGCCGCGCGCTTGGCGTCCTGGAACCGCTTGGCGAAGGCCGGATCCACGGCCAGTGGGGCGAGTGTTTCGAGTTTATCGAGATTCAAGGGCCAGTCCGGTCCGGCGATCTCGGTGATCAGTCGGGCCATGTCGGGATTGGCGGAGAGGAGCCATCGCCTGGGGGTGACCCCGTTGGTGATATTGCGGAAGCGCTCCGGGAAGATCTCGGCGAGGTCGGCGACGACGGTGGTTCGCAGGAGCCGGGAGTGGATTTCCGCGACGCCGTTGGTGCTATGCGAGCCCACGATGGCGAGGTTGGCCATACGGACGCGCTTGGTGGGACCCTCGGCGATCAGGCTGACGGTCGCGAGTCTCTGGTCGTCGCCAGGATGCTGGCTCCGGACGTTGTTCAGGAAGCGAGCGTTGATTTCGTGGATGATCTCGAGCAATCGAGGGGCGAAGAGTTCAAAGAGCCTGATTGGCCAGGTTTCGAGGGCCTCGGGCATCAGGGTGTGGTTGGTGTAGGCCAGGGTGTCGGTGGTGATACACCAGGCCTTGTCCCAGTCGAGCTTGGCCTGATCAACGAGGATTCGCATGAGCTCGGCGACGGCCATGGCGGGGTGGGTGTCGTTGAGCTGGATGGCAACCTTGTCGGGAAGCGAGCCCCAGTCGTTCCCGCGCCTGAGAAATCGGGCGGTGATGTCGGCGAGCGAGCAGGAGACCAGGAAATACTCCTGGAGGAACCGCAGATTGCGGCCTCTTGGGGTGGAATCGTCGGGATAGAGGACCCGGGTGAGGACTTCGGCGGCGACTTTCTTGTGGACGGCGTCGAAGAATTCGCCCCGGCTGAACTCCTGGAAATTGAAGTCGTCGTGGGCGGCCGCGCCCCAGAGGCGGAGCGTGTTGATCGTCTTGCCACCGTAGCCCACGATCGCTCGATCATAGGGAATACCGTTAAGAATCATGGGGACATGCTCGTTGGTCTTGAGCTCCCCTTGTTGCATCTGAAACGAGCTGGCGAACGTCACGTCGAGCCCTTCCTGGGGCCGGGCGACTTCCCAGGGGTCGGGGTCTCGCAACCAGTTGTCCGGGTGCTCGACCTGCCAGCCATTCTCGATGAATTGACGGAATATGCCGTATTCATAGCGCAGGCCATAGCCGATCGCGGGGAATTGCAAGGTCGCGAGCGAGTCCAGGTAGCACGCGGCCAGCCGTCCCAGCCCGCCGTTGCCCAACCCAGCGTCGGGCTCTTGGTCGATCAGCGTGGCCAGGCTCGCGCCAGTGTCCGAGGCCAGGTCGTTCGCGACGAATTGCTCGACCTCGAGATTGGTGATGTTGTTGGCCAGCGTACGGCCGATCAGAAATTCCATGGACAGGTAGTAGACCTGCTTGGGGTTCCGGGTCTCGTGGGTCTGCTGGGTGAGAAGCCAGCGCTGGGCGATCAGGTCTCGAAGCGAGCTCGCGAGGGCCTCGAATCGCGCGCGATCGGAGGCTGATTCCATCGAGACCACGTGGTCGAGCATCAGATGGCGGTCGTAATAATCGTTATTGCTAAAGCGAAAGGGTCCCTTTTCGTAACGTGAAAGCACCGCGGAGTAGGGCATGACTGGGGCTCCAGGGAGAGGTTGGGCTGATGATCGGCCGGGTCGATCATGAATGTAGGCGGCCGAAGTCGTTCCAGAGGCGGATCACGGGTTGTTCGAGTGAGTGCTCATAGCCCAGGACGCTGAGTGAGGTGGTGTCCAGGACAAAGCACCGACCAGCCAGGGGAGGAAGTCCAAGCCATCGCGCGGCGAGCAACCTGAGGAAGTGGCCGTGGCTGAAGACCAGGGATTTCCCCTTTTTCTCGCGTAGTAACTTGACCAATCGATCAGCGCGGTCGGCGGCGGCGGCCGCGGATTCGCCACCGGGGCAGCCATCGCGAAAGACGAGCCAGTCGTCTTGATGGGCCTTGATCTGGGCGGTGGTGAGCCCGTCAAAGTCGCCGTAATTCCACTCCATGAGGTCGGGGAGCTCGATCGCGGTGGGAAAGCCGGCCAAGCTGGCGGTTCGCCTGGCCCGGATGAGGGGGCTGGTGGCGACGAAATCAAACCGCCCCTCGGCGAGCCGTTCGCCCAGGGATCTGGCCTCGTCTTCTCCGGCTGGCGTCAGGGGGATGTCGCTATGGCCGGTATGTTGGCGGGTGATGGTCCAGGCGGTCTCGCCATGGCGGGCCAAATAAACCTCCGGTAGGGGCGCGGGCTGGGACATGACGTGGTTCTCGTGAGCCATTGAGACGACGAAGGAAAACCAGATGGCCTGGACACGCGAAGCCCCTTCGATGGGGAACCTGGTTCAGGCTCGAGCGACCGTGTGATCAAGAGTGCCAGTCTCCGGGTCGCGGCCGTCGCGTGAAAAGAGGACGATCCGAACCGACGATGGGATGATGCCCATCAATCGGTTTGAGTATAATGGAACCGAAGTCTTGGAACAATCGACGGGCCGGCCGTGGCGGGCCACGTGACCTAAACATAAGTCTAGGGCTGAAGTCAACTTTCAAGGGCGGACGGAACACGGCCGTCGAAAACGACGCCTAATACAGATGGGTGCCAGGATCGCCTGGATGCCTGAAAAGCATGGTTTCCCTGGCGGTTCGGTGGATCAGGGATCGGGCGGCCGGGCTCCTGGTGTGATCTTGGTCGCTGGCCCTTATCGGCGTGAATTTCCCGTGGTTTCGGCCCGCCTTCGTTCTCAAATGAGAGAGCTCCGAGTCGATGGCCGATGGTCCACTGGAGTTATTGGCGAAAGCAAGGGCCGGCGAGGCCGACGCCCTGGGGGAGCTCTGCGCGCTTTACCGCAATTATCTGCGAATGGTGGTGCGGACCGGTTTGGGTCCACGGCTGCGCGAGCGGGTTGAGCTTTCAGACGTGGTTCAAGAGGCCCTTGTGGAAGTGGTACGGCAGTTTCCCCAATTTACCGGTGAAAACGAGGCCGCCCTGGTGGGCTGGCTGCGGCGGCTCGTGGGGCAAAAGCTGGCCGATCTGGGCCGATACCATAGCCGGGTGAAGCGAGCCGGGGCTGGCTCGGCGGTTCCCCTGGAGGCGGCGACAACGGGTCGAGCGGGGCCGGGCGACGAGGGGGGTCGGCTGCTGGACGTGCTGGCCCTGAGCCAGACCAGCCCGAGCCAGGCGGTCAGTCGCCGTGAACAGACAGTCCTGCTGGCCGACGCGCTGGCCGCGCTGCCGACCCCGGAGGCTGACGTCTTGTGGTTGTATTACGCGGATAATCTGTCGTTTGAAGCCATTGGCGAGCGTTTCGGCCTCTCGCGAAAATCGATCCGAGGGATCATGGTTCGCGGCTTGAAGAGGCTCAAGCGCTCGCTGGAAGGGCCCCCTGGCGGCCTGTTGAGGTATGACGATGATGCCACGCCCCAGTGATTCGCTCGCCCCTTGGGGCGAGCCCCTTGATTCCGACGAGGCCGACGAACGGGTAGGCGAGGCGGTCGAGGCCTATCTGGCGCTGGCCGAGCGTGGTCAATCGGCCGAGATCAGCGCCTTCGCCGCCGGCTATGGCGAGCTCAAGGACGAGGTCTTGGCCGCGCTTGAGGGGCTCGAGCTCGTGCAGGGGCTCCTGGGCAGGGGCTCGGGGTCGGGGGGTGGGGGCGATGGGGTCGACCGACGCATTCAATCGGGCCAGCGGATCGCCGGTTATCGGGTTGTTCGGGAACTCGGCCGGGGAGGCATGGGGACGGTTTACGAGGCGATGCACATGGGGCTCGATCGGCCGGTCGCCCTGAAGGTGCTCGGCGCGTTGGCCGCGCCCAATTCGCAGGCCAGGCGGCGGTTCCAGAACGAAGCCCGGACAGCGGCCGGGTTGCATCACACCCACATCGTGCCGGTCTTTGACGTGGGCCAGGTCGGGGGCCTCTGTTATTACGCCATGCAACGCATCGAAGGGAGCGGCCTTGATCGGGTGGTCCGCCACTTGCGCAGGTCACGCCCTCAGGGGGTGGGGCTTTCGGGTGTGGCCCCGCGCTGGATCGAGACCCCTTCCAGCGGCGATTCCGGCGGGGGATCGTTGGGCTCTCGGTTGTCGCGACTCTGGAGTCGCGTCTCGTCGTGGTCGCGGCGAAATGGCTCCCGGGAGGACCAGCCGCGGGGCTCCCCGCGTGGGGATGGCGGCTGGGGGGAGATCACCGGCGAGGATTCTGGCGGATTTGGCGAATCAACCGGTTCATGGTCGCCGGATCGGCTGGGGCTTGATCGGGGCTCGCTCGCCACGACAGGGGTTGGGCTGTCACTGGCGGATCCGCCGGCCGTCTCGTTGCACGACCCCCGAAAGCCCGCCGAGCCGCCGCCTTATGATCCTCCCAAGGGCTCGGCGTATTTCCGATGGACGGCGGCCACCGGTCTCCAGGCGGCCGAAGCCCTGGCTCACGCCCACCAGCAGGGGGTGATCCATCGCGATGTCAAACCCTCGAACCTCCTGATCGACAACCGGGGCACGGTCTGGGTCACCGATTTCGGACTCGCCCGCAGGCTCGCCGACCCCGGCATGACCCATCATGACAGCATGCTAGGCACCCCCCGCTACATGAGCCCGGAGCAGTCGCGATCGGGCATTGTGGACGGGCGCACCGACATCTACAGCCTGGGCGCGACCCTCTATGAGCTCGCGACCCTGCGTCCTCCCTTTGACGGCGGAACGGCGGCCGAGCTTCTGGACCAGATCAACCAGGCCGAGCCGATCTCGCCGCGGGCGCTGGACCCCCGGATTCCTCGCGATCTCGAGACGATCATTCTCAAGGCACTCGCCAAGCGCCCCGCCGACCGCTACGAAAGCGCGGCCGCCGTGGCCGAGGATTTACGGCGGTTCCTCGAGCACGAGCCGGTCAAGGCGCGGCGGATCAGCTTGGCGGGGCGGCTGTGGCGGGTGGCGAGGCGGCATCCTGGGATCACCGGGGTGTCGACGGCCGCCGCGACGGTGGTCCTGGCGGTCGCGGGATACGCCTATGTCCGGGTCCTCTCGGAGCGCGATCAGGCCCTTTTAGCCGAAAAAGGCAAGGACGAAGCCCTCATCAAGGCCGAGGAAGCCAATCTTCAGACCAAGACCGCGCTCGTCGGCCAGCTCAAGTCGCAGGCCGCTCTCCTGCGGGCTTCGGACCTTCCCGAGCGGCGAGAGCGGGGTCTGGATCTGATCCGCCAGGCGGTCGCTCTCGCTCCCGATAAATCCCTCACCGACGACCTCCGGGACGAAGCCCTCGATTTCCTGGTCTTGAGGGCCGTCGAAGCACGGCCGAGCATCGAGAGTGGCCGGGTCTCGGGCCTGGCGTTGGGGCCGACTGGAAATCGCATGGCGGTCCTCTCGAGCGAGGGAGATCAGCTTGATCTCTGGGACCTACCGCGCAACCGGCGCGTGGCCTCGCATTCCCTGCGCGAGGACGGGGCTGGCGACTGGGTCGGCGAACCTCCGGCGGGTGCCCCCGTGTCTCGCGCCACCAAGTCCGATCCCCAGCCCAATTCTCGACCCTTTGGATTCACCTATCCGCGGCTGGCCCAGTCGGGACGGTACGTCATCGCCGCTCTTGAGGACGGGCGTGGATTTCGTCTGTTCGATTCCGTTTCCGGGTCGTCTCTGCGTACCATCCCTCTCTCGGACCGTCAGGTCCGGGGACTCTACGCCGACGCCTTTGGCCGCCGCATGGTCACCGTCGACGCCGTGGTCGAGGAACCCTCCGCCGAAAACCTAATGGAAGCGATCGCCGGGGCGGATCCCGGCCCGATCCGCACGCATTATCAGGTGAGTCTCTGGGACCTCGACCGGCTCGACGCGCCGATCGCCAAGATCTCCGTCCCCCGGACCTCGCACGGCGGCCGATTGGAGCCGCCACCGATGGTCGCCATCGGCCCCGACGGCAAGACGATCGCCCTCGGCCAGCGGGGCGACCAGTCGATACGCCTGTTTTCGGCCGCCGATGGCAAGCCCCTCAAGGGTCGACGCGAAACCATCGATTCCAAGATCGACGCCATGTCGATCGCGCTAGGGCCAAACTCGCTCCTCGCCGTCGCGGGGCGCAGCGAGGAAACCTCGAGCGGTAGCGTGGTTCGGCTCTGGGATCTGGACTCGTTCGCCCCCTTGGCCAGCCTCACGCCCAACCAAAATTTCACCTATCAGATGCGTTTTAGCCCCCAGGGAACCTTGTTGGCCCTGATCGGGCGTGGGCCAATCGAGATCTGGGACCCAGCGGCACATAGCCTCGTGGCCGTCTTACGCACCTTGAATCCGACCAGTTCGATCGCCTTTTCGCTCGATGGTCGCACTCTCGCCGCGGGAGGCGCTCAGGGTGAGACCGCCGACGTCTGGACCTTTTCCGATTCCACCGCCCGAACCCAGGTCTCTGGCTTCGAATCACGGCCAACCTCGCTGACCTTTCGCGACTCCGACCTGCTCGTCGGCGGCGGCCGTAACGGCGACATCTGGTCGTGGCGAAGCGGGCGCTGCCTCTCGGTCGTTTCCAGGCGCGTCGCCGCCGTCGAATCACCCTCGCCACGCTCCCAACGCGGACCAGGATCGAATCGCGGATGGTCGGCAAGCGCCTCGGTCTCGGTCGCGTTCGACGCCGAGGGTCGGCTCTTCGCCCACGATGCCCAGGGGCTCGGTATCTGGTCAAACGGGCTCGAGCCCGACCAGAGCCGGGTCACCAAAATCGCGATCCCCCAGGCCGATCGATTCGGATCCTGGCCCTTCCCATTCACGATCTCGCGATCGAGCGACGGCCGCCGGATCGTGCTGTTGCGCGGCGGAAGCGTCTTTCTCTGGAAGGCCGAGACGCCCGATCGAGTCGAACCCGTCTCGCTCCCTTCAACGACCGAGCCGGCCACCCCACGTCGCCCGTCGCCGCCGCGGCTGGGCCCTCCCCCCCCTGGACCACAGCCTGACGGCCCCCCGCCCCGCCGCGACGGGCCGCCAGAGCCCACGGGCGCTCGCTATCTCGCGGCCCAGCTCGCCCCCTCGGGAGATCGCCTATTCCTGATCGACGACAAGGGCTCATTGCGCGTCTGGGAACTCGAGACCACATCGTCCGAGATCCGAGCACATGAATCCCCGATCGAGCCCGGGCTCCTTCCCGAGAGCCTAAGCGCGCTCGCCCTTCGGCCAGACGGCGCGATCCTGGGGGTCGCCGATCGCTCGGGACTCGTGCTCCTGATCCACACGCGCGATCTCCGTGTCGTGGGCCGCTTGAGGCCCCCGTCCACGGAGGCCGAGGGCTTCGTCTTCGCGCTCGCCTTTTCACCCGACGGCCAGTCCATCGCCGTCGGCTCTCAACAGGGGGCGATCTATCTTTGGCCCCTCAATCCGTCCAATCCCAAGGCACCTTCGCTACGACTCCCAGGACGCCACGGGCCGATCACAAGCCTGGTCTACGACCCCACCGGACGGCGACTCGCCTCCTCGAGCGGTTTCTCAAACGGCACCGAACCCCTGATCGAAATCTGGAACATCGAAGTCATCGACCAGAAACTCGCCGAGATCGGACTCGCGCGCCGTGCTCGAACGGCCGGACCTTGATGCCAGCCTCTCCCCGACCTCTCGGATCAGCGTCTCGAGAAGCAGCTTGAGCTTACGAATCTCAACCTCGCGGTCAATTTGCCTCTTACCTGTCTTTCAGTCGCATTTCACATTTAGAGACTATCCGGTAACAAGCGGATCGTGTAAACTGTTGCCGTTCAAGGACGTCCCGCTATCGACCCGAGTCAAGGACGAGCACCCATGCGAAAGCCCTATC